>JAIXQV010000064.1 GCA_027485535.1 Oxalobacteraceae bacterium
ACGAGAGTTTCGCAATCTTGAGGGCGAATTTTTCTCAGAGCCCTACCTCAAGGGTAATAAGATCAGTAGTGGTGCTGACCGTGACGATGAATGGCGGCCGGTTGTCGAAGGTACCCGCAACAATGAATTGATGGATATTGTCTGTGGCAAACGGAGCTGAATGTGCTGGATCTTGGCTTGACTAAATTGGCGTTGATTGGCGGGGTCGCACTGGTCGTGATTGGCCCGGAGCGCTTGCCAACCGTCGCGCGCGTGACTGGGCGTCTTTACGGCAAGTTACAGGGTTATCTCTCTGTGCTCAAAACCGAAGTTAATCATCAGATGCTGGCTGAAAAACTCAAAGAGCAAATGCAGCAGCAGGCCAAAGACATTTCCGATGCCGTGAACCCAATTGAAGAGCTGCGGTCGGTCGCAGATGATATTGCCGATGCTGAGCGCGATTTTAGCCGCGAAATCGCTGCGGCGAATCGTTCATTTGGCACAGTGCGCGACCCAGATGCGCCGCTTTCGAGTGAGTTGCTACTACGCAAACAGCGCGCGTTTCAGCAGAAAAAACGCCGTGGTGCCGCAGGCCCTCCGGTATGGTTTCAGCGCGACCAGCAGCGCCGCGTACGATTGATCTCCACAGCAGCTCGTCAAGCGCGGCTGCACAGGAACCAATTTACTAACGCAAGTAAAGGTTGAACTATGAATCGACTTCAACAACTCGGGCTTGGTATCGTATTTTGGTTATTCGCTACGCATGCCAATGCGCAATCGGTCGACTTTATCGAGCCGCGCGATGGTGACACTTTACCGACCACATTCACGCTCAAATTCAAGGTCGATGGCATGCGCGTCGCGCCTGTGAGTGACAAACGTGAAGGTGTCGGTCATTTCCATGTATTGATCGACGCCAGAGATATCGAGCCCGGTTACGTTATCCCAAATGATAACCAGCACAAACATTTCGATAAAGGGCAAACCGAAAGCCTGATGTTCCTGCAACCCGGGAAATACAAACTCACCTTGCAATTCGCCGACAGCGCACACCGCTCCTACGGAGAAAAAATGCGTAAGACCATCAACATCACCGTTGCCGGCGAAAAGTAAAAATACGGGCTAACCGAGGTGCTTCAGACAGACCATGAGGTCAGCCATGACGCACCTCAAATTGTCTCGAACAACGCCAGAGACTGAGACGCCTCCCATATCCGCGCAACGATCATTGAGCGGGGCAGCTACCGCTGAATGGCCATGGACTACGATGGATGCTGTCTCATCTAGCTTCTCAGTCATCCAACCCGATTAAGGCATTATCAAATGGCTGTGTATAGCTACCAGGAAGATCACCTATTCGAGCTAACAGCGCCTGACGGCAACCGTACGGTGCGTATTTGGCAAGCAGACTCGACTGATGTCGTGATTCTCGGCATCCACGGCGGCATGTCGCACTCCGGCGACTATGAAACGGTTGGAAGCTATTTCAGAGAACATGGTGTTACTACCATCAGCTTCGATCTGTACGGTCACGGCCGCAACAAGCTGATCGACATCCCCCGCTTTGAAGTATTCATCGATGATGTGGTACGTATGCTGGATTGGGTACGTACAAAATATCCGCAAACACCTTTGTTTATCGTCGGGCATTCAATGGGTGCGCTGATTGCGAGCCATCTTGTACGTTCCAACACACTAGTGCCGTATACGGTGTCTGGTGTTGCCCTATCGTCACCCTACTTCGCCAATGCGATTCCGGTACCGCCTTGGATGATTCCTTTATCACGCTGGCTGGCGAAGTTGTTTCCGACTTTAAAAGTGCCGATGGAAGATCTGACGCGCTGGCTCACCCATGACCGCGAGATCACTGAACGACATATTGCGGATTCGCTGTTACAGCGACGAGGTACTGACGCGAGTATGCGGTTCGGACGCAGTCTGCTGGATGCGCAAGCAGTGCTGCAGGCTGATTTGAGGGAGTGGAATTTGCCGGTGTTCGCGGTGGTGGCGGGCGATGACCGTTTGGCGAATGCTTCGGTGAGTCAGGCGATGCTGCGCACCATTCCTTCGGCACTACTTGAGTTGCATGTGTTCGCGCAGAATTACCACGAGAACTTCAATGAAGTGAACCGCGAGGTGATTTTTTCTGCGATGTTGCGCTGGATACGCTCGCACCAACACGGCGCGCATAGCAGCTAAAGCGGTTGACGCTTAGCGCGCAGCAGTGCGGCGGGTACGCGTGGTGGGCTTGCTGCGGGTATCGCGACTGACGGCACGGGCACCGCGACGAGCGCCGCCCTCGGATACCAGACCAAGGACAGCGTTGTCGGCAATATCGGCCCCAATTTCTGCCGCCTCGATGCTGGTTTTCGGCACGATCAGTGTCGACCCAGCCGTCGGTTGCATATTTGCTGGAATCGCATTGGCGTCACGAATGACCTGCGGGGTGGTCTTGAACCGCGCCGCGATCGTCTCGATGCGCTCACGTGCTGCGGAAATTCTCAGTGAGGTCCAGCTGGAGAGCGTACGCGTCCAGTTGGAGAGGTTTTCTTTGAAACGCTCTGCATTGATATGCGGCAGCAAAATCTGGGTATTCGGGCTACCTGTAATGACGGGCCGATTGAATTGCGGATTCAAGGCCTTGAACTCTTCTAGTGGCATCTCTGCCAACTCGGCGGCCAGCTTGATGTCAATATCGCGCGTTTTTTTGACCGACGTAAAGTAAGGCTGATCATCAATCGCCGGCAATCGAATCTGGTATTGCGATGGCAGCGCTACGATGTTTTTTACCGCTTGCAGCTTGGGGTAGTAATTGCGGGTTTCCGCCGGCATGTAAGCCGACAGGCTGATGTAATCAGTGCCCTTGCCTGCAGCGCGTGCGCGGTTAATCGCCTTGCGGACAGAGCCCTCACCCCAGTTGTAGGCGGCCAATGCAAGCTGCCAGTCGCCGAACATCTCGTGCAACTGCTGCAGATAATTCAGCGCGGCATTGGTGGAGGCCACGACATCGCGGCGCTCATCGCGGAAGGCATTCTGTTTCAGGTTGTAGCGTAAACCGGTGCTGGGAATGAACTGCCACATGCCCGCCGCTTTCGCATGCGAATAAGCATTCGGATTAAAACCCGACTCGATCACTGGTAAAAGCGCCAGCTCGGTCGGCATGCCACGCTTCTCCAGCTCTTGCACAACGTAAAACAAGTAGCGTGAGGCGCGCTGGCCAAGGCGCTCAAAAGCCTCAGGGCGAGCGGCGTAGGTGGCGGTGTGATTGGTCACCAGCGGGGTGCTCATCTCAGGAATGCTGAATCCTTTGCGGATGCGCTCCCACAGATCGCCCTCGCCAGCCGCGACCGGCTGAATCGGGAAATCCTCATCATTGATGCCAAGCACCGGCATGACGGGCATGACCGCTAGCCGAGTATCAACCCGCGTCTCGCTGCCGTTGTCTACACCCAGCAGGGGCTCTGCCGGCGCGACAGCAGGCGTCGCCGCATAAGTAGCGGACGAGGCGAAGAGCGCGGCACATAGCCAAGCGATAGGTGTTTTACGGAACATAGTTTTGAGCTAACGGCCTGTTTTCAAATAATTATTTTTGCCGGAGCAGGGCCCAAGAGTTTATTGGATATTAATAACCAGCGTCAAGTTTTGATCGGCAGCAGGCACCGCTTCCTGAATAGACAATCCGGCAATTGTTTGCCGGATTGCAAGGAAACCGAGGTTTTAAGCGGGATCTGAGAGGTTTTACCGGGGCTCCGGTACGCTCGAATTGGTCGCAGCAGGCAGGCCAGCCTTCCAGCCGAGCGCGTCGGCCAGCTCCTGCGCTAGCCGCTGATAGCCTGCTGGCGTGAAATGGGTCAGATCCCGCGCCATTAAGGGCGGGTTGGCCAGCATCCAGCGATAGGCACCGCCCGCCCCACCCATGGCGCTCTGCATGCTCCAGGCGCTGCAGCCATGGCGGCTGCCGATGCGCTGCTGAAGTTGGAAGATTTTCTCGTGAATGTTAGAGAAGCGCAGCAGGCTGGCAGACAAGCTACCGTCGCGCTCGCCGCTTCCAGATCGCCGACCGGCTTTCTTGCGGGATTTGGGTAACAGCACGCCGCGGTCACCCGGCGCGATCAGCACGCAGCGCGCGGTCGGGAACACTAATCGCATGTTCTGCAAAGAGGCGTCGAGCATCTGCGCGTAACCCGCCACATCAAACGGGCGGGCATTACCCTCATTGGTGCCGAACTCCATCATGACCATTTCGTAGGAGGCGGCGTCGAAGTAACGGCTGAAATAAGCGGGGTCGAGTTGTTGCCAAGCGCGCATGGTGGCACCGGGAATACCAAAGGCATCGAGTACCGCTGGCGGTGGCTCGCGGTAATTGAGTTTCATGCCGTGCAGGATCAGCGGCGATTGCGCACGCAACTTCAACACCGAGATCGGCCCGTCCGTTGCGCTGATACTGACCCGACCAAACGCATCATCTGCTTCCATCGGTATGCGTGCTTCGGGGCCGCCATCAATGCTAATCACGGCACTTGCGGCGCTATCGCTTGCGTTGAAAAACAACTCAACGCTCTCGACCTCCGCCTCACCTGCTTGATTGCGTAGATCCAGCCAGAGGTAGGCACCCTGTTCAGCTTGCAGCGCATTCAAACCAATCCCCGTCGCGACACGCGGGGTGCGGCTGTTGTAGGCCAGTTCGGATTTCCAACCATCCATGCAGAAACGGCGCAGCGGCAGAATGACACCCGCGCGACCCATGGTCATCGGCAACCAAGAGATGCGCGGACGAACACCTTGCACGCCGAGTATTCGCCGCATCTCGGCGGCGAAGGAGCCGGCAGCCAGATGGCTGTCGCCCCAGATCGCGATCCGCTTCGGGATGGTGCCGGAGGTATCAAGACGCTCAGCCGTTCGGCTGGGTTTACTCAACAGCGCGCCGATCTGATCCAACTCTTCCGCATCAGGCGGCTCTAGCGCTTCGAGTGGTGGGGTATGGGCTTGCCCAGTGCTGGGCTTTAGCGGGCAGCGCAACTCGCTAGCGTGCTGACCGCTTTGCAGGCTAAATTGCCGCGCGCTCGACTGAGCAATCGCGCTGTCGACGATGAACAGCTGCAAAGCTACCGCGAAGAGCAGCGCCAGCGTCAGGCGCCGGTGCAGGAATTGAGGCATCTCAGTAACGGCAGGGAACCACGTGCAAAGCATGTGCAGCCTTGCCGCTGACATGACGAACGCCTGCTGCGCGCACGATTTCAGCGCTCAGAGTCTGGATACCCTTGCCCGACAGATGAACGCGGTCAGCGGCGAAGTAGTCGTTGCGTCGGCGGCTAATGGCGTTCCAGTCGATCACTTTGACGTTGGCGTACTCATTGCTGATTTGCGCCAGCATCGCATTGTTCGGGCCTTCCCAACGGCGTGGTGCCTTGACATTGATCAGGATGACCTTGCGGTCTCGCAAATGCGATAGCACATCGCGTATTGCTCGCTCACCCATGAAGCCATTGGTACCGAGGTGAATGACCACTATGTTGGCGAGCATCTGGCGCGATTTCAAATCCAGTACTCGCACCAAGCCGCCGCGAATCTGGCGCCCGACAGCTGCGTCAATCTCTACGCCGTCAATCCGTCGCAACAGATGCTCGGAAGCGCCCAACAGGACGGAGTCGCCGATCACGGTAAGTTGTGGCGGTGGCAGGTTGTCGCTCACAGTCGACACTGAACGGCCGCAGGCGGCTCGGAGGGTGCGGTAAGGACGAACCACCACCGGCTGGTCCATCGAGCGCTCGCTACTGTGATCATGCTCGATCGCAACCGCTTCGATACCGATCACCGGCGGCGGCGCGGGGCGCACCAGCACCACGACCAACACCGCAGCCGCCATTGCCGAGCCTGTCGACAGGTAGCCAAGGTAAGCACCGCGCCGCTGCTTCGCCCATTCGAATAGTGCGCCGCTACGAATTGGCTGCTCGACATAGCGATAAGACAGTTCTGCCGCAATGCCCGTCAGCACTAGGCGCACTACCGATTGCAGTAGCGGATGATCGGGTAGCTCGAACTCGGGGCGCAGCAACACATAAATCGGCCAATGCCACAGGTAGAGCGCATACGAGCGTTTGCCAAGCCACACCAGAGGCGGTTGGCTTAACCAACGCGGCAGCGAGCCGGTCGGCTGTGTCGCGGCGAACAAGAACACCACCGACACCAACACGAACACAATGAAACCACCGCGGTACAGCCACAAACTGCCATCCCCGCTCAGCAGCATTGCTCCTAGCAGCGAGGCTATGGCAACCATGCCGAGCCAGTCGATGCGGGTGGCTGGCGCCTGGCCCCATGGCGAGGTAGCGGCTACTGTTGAGTCCGCCTGCGCAATGCGGCGCGCGCGCGGATCCCATAGTGCCGCCAAGGCTGCACCTGCGAATAGCCCAAAGGCATGGGTGTCGGTACCGAGGTAGGCGCGACTCGGGTCGACTGCCTCGGGGAATCCGCGCTGTATCGACAGCAAGATCATCCACCCGCCCGAGAGCAGCATGAGCCCGAGCGCAAACCAATGTAGCCTCAGCCGTTGCCCCGCGCGCAGGATCGCAATCAACGCCAGCGGCCAGAAGATGTAGAACTGCTCCTCAATCGCGAGTGACCACAAGTGCTGCAGCAGCGGCGGGCGACCACTGATCTCGAAGTAAGACTGCTCAGAGAAAATTTGCCACCAGTTCGAGCCGTAGAGGAAAGCCGGCAGCGCATCAATGCGCGTACGACGGATGGCATCCGGCGCAAACCACTCGACCAGCAGTACGCACAGCAGCAACAGCGCCACCACCGCCGGGAACAACCGGCGCGCGCGTCGAATGTAGAACTCTCGCAGCGAAATGCGCTGCTCGCGCTCGTACTCGCGCAGCAGCTGCGAGGTGATCAGAAAGCCCGACAGAACGAAGAAAAGATCAACGCCCAGGAAACCAGCGCTGAAGAAGCCCTGCAGGTCGAGGTGATAGAAGAGAACGGCGAGCACTGCGATGGCGCGCACGCCATCGAGTCCAGGCAAGTAATCGGCTCTGGGGGTTGCTCGATACACCATTGAATTCACAAGAAAATATCCCCGGGATTATAGAAACAATTTCCCTAGAGGAATTACTTTTTGGAAAATTTTTTTGCGACCAAACCGGGTTTGGCCAGCCAAGTCGGCCGCTCGGGTGCTAGCAGGACCGCAAGTACCACGCCGGCGCCCACCGCCACCACCAGATCGGCGAACACCGTGAGTATGAAAGTCATCACCAGAACCAGTTTCTCGGCGCGGGAAGCTGTCTTCATCAATCGAACGAAATGCTTTCCCTCGGCCATATTCCAAGCCACCACGAACAAGATGGCCGCCAGTACTGCCAGCGGTATATCAGCCGCCAAGGGCGCCATGAATAGCAGCACCGCCACCAGCGTCAAAGCGTGCACGATGCCGGCGAGCGGGCTGTTGGCGCCATTGCGAATGTTGGTGGCGGTGCGCGCGATAGCGCCGGTGGCCGCGAAACCGCCGAACAGCGGTACGACCACGTTGGCGATGCCCTGCCCGATCAGCTCCTGATTCGAGTCGTGCTGCGTGCCCGCCATGCTGTCGGCGACCACCGCCGACAGTAGTGCCTCGATCGCACCCAGCATTGCGATAGTGAACGCCGGCCCGATCAAGGGGATCAGCTGCGGCAGAGAAATCTCCGGCAACGAGAATTCAGGCAAACCGGTCGGTATGCCGCCGAAGGCAGAACCGATGGTGGCGACGCCGGGTAGCTGAAGTGAGGCTTGTAACGCGGTGGCGATCACCATCGCGGTGAGTGGACCCGGGATACTCGCCAAGCCCGGCATCCGCTGCGCAAAGCCCACCAGTAGCAAACTGAGCAGCGCCAGCCCCAGTGTCGGCAGGTGCGTCTGCGGCAGTGCCTCCAGCAAGTGCCAGAGCTTGTCGTGAAAATGCGCGCCGGCGGGCTGCGGCAGTCCGAGAAATGCGCTCCACTGGCCAACGAAAATGATGACCGCGATACCGGCAGTGAAGCCGACCACGACCGGTGGCGGAATAAACCTGATCACGCCACCCATGCGTGCCAAGCCCATCAAGACCAACATCACTCCGGCCATCAGTGTCGCAATCTGCAGACCTGCGATGCCATGCTTGGCGGTGACCCCAGCCAGAATGGCGATGAATGCACCAGTAGGCCCGGCGATTTGAAGTCGACTACCACCCAAGATAGCGATCAGACCCCCGCCAATAATCGCGGTGTAAATGCCCTGCTCTGGCCGTGCGCCGGATGCAATCGCAAACGCCATTGCCAACGGCAGCGCAACCACCCCAACTACCAAGCCAGCAACGACATTCGGTAGCCAGTGAGCACGGGACAACAGCCCGGCGCGATGAGCTTCCAGCAGCGCGATCATGAGGTCTTGGTCAACATGAAAAAATAGGCGGCACCCGAAGCAGAATCCCTAGCGGCACCGGCAACATCGGCTCTGAAGCGGTCGCTGTCAGTCAACCGCATCATAGCTGACAGCGATGCGAGATTCTCTCGTCAGCGGCCCTTGCATGTGTCGATCACGCCGAGGTGTGCTATACATCATGCCTCCGCCCGCCCTCTCTGGCCGAACTGCATCGGCGGCGGAACGCATGGAGCAGGATGTCTACGCTGTGAAAAAAAATATTGCCATCTTTCTGCACCATCCGAGCTGTTCGATCGAGTCCGTGAACGGGATTATTCAGGCCCTGTCACCAGTCTATAACCTGCGCATCTTTACCCGGCACTCGGTGCAAGAGGGATTTTTTGATGACGTTGAATTGGTGGTTTTCCCTGGCGGCTACGGTGACGCCAGCACCTTCAGCGGCTTGATGAAATCCAATCTGCGCGAGGTGCGCAAATTCCTGCGTCGCGGCGGAAAGTACCTTGGCATTTGCATGGGTGCTTACTGGGCCGATGCGTATTACTTCGACATCCTCGCCGACACCCGCGTCAAGCAGTACATCAAGCGGCGCAATGCCGAGATCAAATCCTCTTACGGTACGACTGCACAAGTGAGCTGGATGGGCGAGGCGGAGCGCATGTATTTTTACGATGGTCCTACTTTCATCGGCGGCGAGTACGAGGAAGTCGCCACCTATGCCAACGGTGACCCAATGGCTATCGTGCAAGGCCAAGTGGGGTTGATCGGTTGCCACCCGGAGAGCGAGCAGAGCTGGTACTGGAAAAAGTACATGCAGCCGCAGTGGCACAATGGCACGCATCATCAGCTGCTACTGAGGTTCGTCACCGAGCATCTACTGCAAGAGTCGCAGCTGCCACTGTTCTAATCGGCTGAGCGATCGAGCCGCTAAAAAACATCCCGCTGTTTTATGCGCATCGAGCTCAAATAAAAAAGGCTGCCGAGGCAGCCTTTTCTAATGATGCGGAGCGACCTATCAGGCAGCAGCCGCAGCCTTTTTCGACTTTGCCGCCTTGGCAGGCACGCCAAAGTGGCTACCCATATCGCCGAGCTGCGACTGGAAATGATCGTAGGCAGTTTGACCCGCCTTAGCGAATTGCTCATACATCGCATTCGCGTTCGCCATATTCGACTTGAACATATCAACGAACGGCTCGGTGCCCGCAGGTGCGGTCTTGCTCATGTCGTTCACCAGAGCGTGGAAATGAGCAGTCGTCTCGGCCATACGCTCTTGCGCAACCTTGCCCAGCTCGGCTTGTGCCTTCGTGGCGATCGCGGTCAGATGACGCGCGTACGAAGCAGCCTTCTCTGCTGAGGGCTGCGCCTGCGACTGCACGATCACGAGTGCCGACTGCGGGTCTTTAGCCGCGAGAATCTCTTGAGCGATAGCGGAAGAGTCTTCGAGCGAGGCCTTCATGGTGGCGGCATTCAGCTCGGCCAATTCGGCGACTGCATGCATGGTCTTCTCAGCAATAGCTGACATCGTATGAATCTGAGCTTCGGCTTGCGTTTTAGTAGCTTTCGACAGCTGGTCGATGGCGATGTTCATGGTTCTGCTCTCCGGGTTGAATTATGGTGGTACGGTTATTGTGCAACGCACCAGGGCGAAGTTTGCCGGTGCGAAATTACCCTGTCAAGCGGTAATTCTTGCGCCGCACCAAAACATTTATTGTTACTTTTTCGACAACGAGAAAGTCGACTTAATTCCCCGAAAATCTCTGACAACCCGCAAACCTTCATGCATTGGTGGATCGGCAAGCCGCCCCCAACAACGCCAGCAACCGCGGCAAAAGAAGGGGTGTGAAACGCCTCCAACAAAATGAGCAAAGCGTGCGCTGGCTAGACGGGGGCGGCGCAGACAGTACGAGACGTACGGCAAGCCGCCCCCAACAACGCCAGCGACATTTTGTTTCGAGGCGTTTAGCCGCGCCCGACGTAGGGCATGCTAGTCGCCATGATTGTCATAAAGAGCACATTACTCTCGAGTGGAAGCTGGGCTATTTGCAGCACAGCATCGGCCACGTGGTTGACGTCCATGCGCGGCTCAACCTTGGTAGTGCCATCAGCCTGCAGAATGCCAGCCGCCATGCGCTCGGTCATTTCAGTGGCCGCATTGCCGATATCAATCTGACTGCAAGCGACACGGTGAGCACGGCCATCAAGTGCAATCGACTTGGTGAGTCCGGTGATGGCGTGTTTGGTGGCGGTATACGGCGCCGACATCGGACGTGGTGCATGCGCCGAGATAGAGCCGTTGTTGATGATGCGTCCACCCTGCGGGTTTTGCGCTTTCATCATGCGAATCGCCTCCTGCGCGCACAGAAAGGCGCCGGTAAGGTTAGCGTCCACCACCGCTTTCCACTGCTCGTAGCTTAATGATTCAATCGGCACCGCCGGCGCGCTGACACCCGCGTTATTAAACAGCACATCGAGCCGACCAAATTTACTCTGCGTCGCTGCGAATAATTGCTTAACGCTCTCGGGGTCGCCCACATCACAGCGCTGCGCGAGTGTGTTCTCGTGAGTACCGCCAATATCGGCAATCGCCTGCTCGAGCTTATCGAGCTGCCGGCCGGCCATCACGACGCAGTAACCCGCCCGCAAAAACGCCTTCGCTGTTGCTTTGCCAATACCTGCACCTGCTCCCGTGATCAGTGCTACTTTCAATGCGTGTTCAGACATCAGGAATTTCCCTTCTCTACAAATGCTTTAATCCGGCCGACACCCTCACGAATCGCTTGATCGGATGCGGCGTAACTCAGACGAATATGTTGCCCTTCGCCCTCGGCGCGCGGACCAAAGTGAATATCTGCCAATACTGCAACGCCCGCCTCATTTAATAGCCGCTGGCGAAACGCTTCCGAATCACGACAACCGGTGATTCGACACGCCTCGGTCACATTCGGCCAAGCGTAAAAAGCGCCGCCGGGGGACTGACACGTCACACCAGGAATATCGTTTAACAGGCTGACCACCAGATCACGTCGCTGCTGAAAAATTTCGCGCATACGATCCGCATCATCTTGTGGGCCGATTAATGCCTCGACACCCGCCCACTGCGTGATTTGCGAGGCGCACGACTCGGTATTCGTAATCCAGGTGGTGAAGAAAGGCGCCAGCTGCCGATTCGCCATATAACCCAGGCGCCAACCGGTCATGGCATAGGTTTTGGATAAGCCATCAGCAATGATGGTGCGCTCCTGCATACCCGGCTCAGAGGCAATTGAATGAAACTCACCGTCATAAATCAGCCGACCATAAATCTCATCGGCGTAGACCCAGACTTGCGGGTGCGCGCGCAGGACCTCGGCAATGGCTGCCATATCTTTTTTCGGAATCACGCCACCGGTAGGATTTTGTGGCGAGTTCAAAATCAAGAGGCGTGTTTTCGGCGTAATCAGCGCCGCTAACTCGTTCGGATCAAGACTGAAGTGACGCGCCTCGCGCAGGAAAATCGGCACCCCCACCGCACCACTGGCTTTGATCTGCGATTCGTAAATCGGAAATCCCGGTACCGGGTAAATCACCTCGTCACCCGCACCATAATCGGTTACCGAGAGAATGGTGTAACCAATGAATGGCTTGGCACCCGCCGCGATGACCACATCGTCCGGACTTACCGCAATGCCCCGCGTACGCGAAATTTCATCAGCCACTGCCTGTCGCAACTCGGCAATTCCGGCGGACGGTGTGTAGCCGTGCTTACCCTCGCGAATCGCTTTAACAGCAGCGTCCTGTACATGGGTCGGCGTATGAAAATCCGGTTGCCCGATACAGAACGAGACGATATCCCGCCCTTCTCGCATTAACTTGTTGACCTCAGCCAGTACGATGAATGCATTTTCGGTGCCGAGACTTTGGGCGCGTTGACTTACCTTGGGCATTGTTTCTCCGTGGTGGTTCGCAGGACAGGATATGCGTGAAGTTCGCTTTGTCGATCGCAATGATCTACGGTTTCCCGAATTGAGCGACAAAATCCGCGCGGTATTGTGACTGATCTGTTTGTTTTTGACCCGGGTCAAAAAAATTCAACCCACAAACACCTAGGCTTAGAGACAGCATCCTCGGTAACTGCCTGAGAAAAGTACGGCCGGTTCGGCTAGTGTTTGATGCAATTTGCGGTATAACATTGGCAATAACTTTATTAGTTCTTTTATTAAGAAATTGACAACCAAAGTCTGCGCTCATCTTATGACACCCAAGAATCTGCTTCCCGCGTTGCTCTTGCTCGTTCTCTGCGTCTCGGCTCAGGCCGACATGGTCAAAGTGTTTGAAAATATTCGTGGCACCGTGGTCTATGCGGATAGCTCTACCCTGTCCGAGAATGGTGATTTGCGGCGCGTCGTTGAGGTTCAGTCTTATCGTGAGCCGGGGCCGCGCGGCATGCTCTCAATGAAGCTGGTCAAGGAATACAACTGCAAAAAAGAAACGGCACAAATCATTTCATACTCAATGCACAGCGAGCGCATGGCCAAGGGGAACCTGATCGGACAAGTCAATACACCGGGTCCAGTGGATAATTTAACGAAAAATCCAGGCGGTGCCGGCGGCTGGCGCTTCGCCTGCGGCAAGTAATTCAGGAAAAATCTGGTGCGTGCGTGAGAGCAGTTCCAACTAGCGTGTCGGCAATGAGTCTGCCTAATTCGGGTCTGCATGAGCCACGATAAAAACAACGAGAAGCACGATCCGGCGCCACTCGAATCCGATTTCGATGTATTCAGGCGTGACGGCAGCACGCGCTTGCCGAATCAACAGTTTCCAGCCTCTTCCTTTGAAGCGACCCATCGCACTGGGCCTGTTGAACCGCGCGTGTTAAAAGATATTCATGATGCACCACCGGCGATCGTCAAGCCGCTGAATGAAACACGCTTGCAGGACACGCCAGTAGTAACTGAGATTAGCGACACCGTTGAACCGATCACGGTTCGCCTGGAGACCTATAGCGTTGATCTGGCTGCACGCATCGCCCGGGTAAAAGCGGAACAACAAGAAGCGCTCGATGGTTTGCAGCATCTGCAAGAAGAGAGCAAAGGCGAGAGTAAAGATTAAATCAGAAATAACACCAGAGCCCAAGACAACGTCCCGAAGCCCATTGAATCAGCACATCCAGTACCAAGCCCAGCACTGCCACCGGCAAGCCGAGATACACCAAGGCCCAAAACGCCGCCCACAAGGTCAGCCGCGGTTCTTCAAGGCGGTGCCCCATCACGGTTTGTTCGCGGCGTTTACGTTTCAGTTGCTCGAGCATGCTGGGATTAAATTAAATTGAATTGAATTGAATTGAAATAATGACGATTGATTCTAATCGATGGCAGGTTCATTGGGGCGGTCACCAGCTCGCTGAATGGGATGCCGCGCATGTGGCAGTACTCGGCGCGCTTCAACAAGACTGGTCCTACGGTAGCGCGATGCTGTCGCTAGGCGTGCCGGTGCTACGTGCGCGTATCGATCAAGACGGTGAGACGGTTGCGCAAGCACAGTTCATCGTACGCCGCTTCGGTCGGTTTGCATCGGTCGCGCTCTGCTCACGCGGACCGATCTGGCGAAAACAGCTCTCTTCGACCGAGCAGACTCAGGTCTACCAAGCGCTCAAGCGCACCCTGCCACTCTCCGGCTTACGCGTGATGCTGGTCACGCCAGAACAACCCGTCGGCGAAGCAAATGGGCTAACAGCGATACGGCGCGTCGTGACGGGCATGTCGACGGTGCTGCTCGACCTCAATCCGAGCATGGAAGAATTACGCGCCAATCTGGAACACCGTTGGCGGCATCAACTAGCGAATAGCGAATCATCGGCTTTGCGAGTGGAGCGCGTTGGAACACAGCTGAATCAGTTTCAATGGTTGCTGGAGGCCGATATCGCACAGCGCCAAGATCGCGGTCTGGATGGTTTGCCGCCCGCGTTTGTCCAGCGCTACACCCTGACTCGCACACCCGCAGCGAGCACCATCCTCACATTGCGCGCTGATGCCGGACGTGAGCGTGTCGCTGCGATGATGTTCCTTATACACGGCGCGTCTGCCACTTATCACATTGGCTGGACCAGCGACGCGGGTCGCGATGCACATGCGCATAATCTGATTCTCTGGAAAGCCATCGAAGAGCTAAAAGCGCGTGGCATACAGCAGCTTGATCTCGGTAGCGTCAATACCATTCGCAGCGCGGGGGTTGCGCGCTTCAAGCTAAGAACAGGTGGCAAGCTGGTCACGCTCGCGGGAAGCTATTTGTTGTGAGTGACCGTGTATATCTGAGTGGGCAAGCCAGTATCCATTAACATCAGGCTGTCACTGAACTTCATGAGGGGGTATTGAATGCTTCGCGCCACACTGACACCGAGCTATATCATCAGCCCCTTGCTGATCTTCACCCTCTGCCTCGGGCTGCTCTCGCCCACTCACGCTACGGCCGAGTCACGACTGGCACAACAAGCCTTGCACTGCTCGGCGATATTTAGTGTGTTTGCCGAAAGTCTGGCCGACGACAGCAAGCGAGTGAAAGAGTTCAAGCGCGGGGTCGAGATATTCACCGAGCTGTATGTAAAAGAAAGCGAAGGCGACCCGGCGGTGGCCAAGCGCGATGCCGAGCAGCGCCGCACGGCACTGCTCACCGAGTTTCAGCAGCAGATGGCGCAGCGTGAGCCTTACCTGCGCGAGGATGGCGTGGTCTGCGGTGCCTGGGCCGAGGCATTTTTTGCACAAGGCGAGAGCTGGACTTTCGTGCCGGTGTACCCCAAGGTCATCTCGATCAGCGCGCGTCAGAAGTACACCCCGCTCGGCGCCGAAGCCTTCCCGCGCTGGCGTCGCTAACTCAGATGCCGCTTTGACAATGGCGGCTTCTTGAGGGACCGCCGCTC
>JAIXQV010000223.1 GCA_027485535.1 Oxalobacteraceae bacterium
CTATCAACGGCACTGCCCGTCGATTGACTGTTACCGACAGCGGCACGACGATCTTTGGCGGCACTGTTGGCGCCGACGGTGTGTTGGCATCGCTCACGGTGAATGGCGGCGGCACGACATTGCTCAATGGCGGTTCTGTTTCAACCACGGACGGACAAACTTTTGTCAACGCGCTCACCCTGGGAGCAGATACGAATCTGACAACCACCAGCGGCGGCGTCTTCATCTTTACGACGGTGAACTCGGCCGAAGTCTTGTCGGGTCAGTCGACGCCTGCGAGCTTGTCGATCACGGCGGGGCAAGACGGTATCCGCTTCCTCAATGCTGTCGGCCAGGCGATCTACACTGGTGCAAACGGCGCGCAGACGGGCGCGCTGGGCGCCGTGACCCTTGACAGCTCTGGGGTGACAGTCATCGGGCGCTTCAACGCGGCCTCCGTTGTGACGGACGCGGCCGGCTCTGTCGAACTGTCCGGTGGTGTCACGACGACGGGGATCCAGACCTATAATGAGGCTGTTGTCTTCACAGGTAACAGGGTTCTCACGGGCACGGATATCACGTTCAATGATACGTTGAAGAGCCTCGGAACGGTGGCGGGCGCCTTGACTGTAACCGGCAGCGGCACGACGACCTTTGCCGGCACAGTCGGCGCTGGCACCGGTTCCGCCTTGGCATCGCTGACGGTGAACGGTTCAGGCACGACGCTGCTCAGTGGCGGTTCTGTCACAACCACGGGCGCGCAGAACTTTGGCAATGCGCTCACCCTGGGTGCAAACGCGGTTCTGACGACGGCCGGCGGCGCTGTCAGCTTTGCGGAGGTGGTCGACTCTGCCACGAGCAGTGCGGCGCGAAACCTGACCGTTGATGCTGGATCAGGCGCCGTCACCTTTACCAAGGCTTTGGGTGCGACAGAGGCATTGGCCGATGTCACGGTGAACAGCGCAGGGCTGACCAAATTTGGCAGCAGCGTTGCAGCGGCATCGCTGACGACCGACGCAGGCGGCTCTGTTGAGCTGTTCGGCAATGTCACGACGACGGGCGGCACTCAGACCTATGGTGAGGCTGTTGCGCTCAAGAGCGACATGGTCGTTACGGGCTCGACGGTCAGCTTCTTCGCGGCCGTCACGGGTGAAACGCACGCCTTGACGATTACGGGTAACGCCGTGTTGGGCAGCGGCGATGTGACCGATACGGTCACAGGTGTCACGACATTGAGTGTGTCTGGGGCTTCCTCGATTGGTGCCAGCCTGATCGATACATCATCGTCGCAAACCTACACGGGCGCGATCACGCTGATGCGGAATGCCGAACTCAAGGGCGTTGGCCTGGAACTGCTTGGTGCGGTTGATGGGGCACAAGCGCTCATCCTTACCGATAGCGGCACGACCAAAATCAGCGGCGCCGTTGGCGTCGGCACTGCGCTCGCCAGCCTTGAAGTCAAGGGCGATGGAACGGTCAAACTGGCTGGCGTAACCGTCAAGACAAGCGGAACGCAGACCTATCGTAAAGCGGTTGTACTTCTCGACAACACGACGCTGGTTGGCTCGACGGTTTCGACCGGAAGCACGCTGACCGGCCTTGGCGGTTCAGGAAACTACAGCCTCACGGTGACCGGCGCCGCCGCCTTTGGTGATGGCACGGATGCGGATACGATCACGGATCTGACGACGCTTTCCGTTTCCGGCAATGCGACCTTGAACCTGGCTGCGATCACAACCAGTGGCACGCAGACCTTTAGTGGGAATGTCTCGCTGGCCAAGGCTGTGTCTCTGACCACAACCAATAACAATATTGGCATCACCGGCACGCTCAATGGCGGCTTTGACTTCACCGCTACAGTTGGGACAGGCAATGTCACGCTGACGGGCCCCGTTGGGGGCAGCACGAGGCTTGGCGCCATCCTTCTCGCCAGCAGCGGTCAGATGACCTTTGGTTCCAGTGTGTCGGCAGCGTCGCTGACAACGAACACCAATGGCGTGGTCCGTCTGGGCGGCAATGTCGCGACGACCGGCGCCCAGACCTATGATGACGCCATAGTCCTGACTAGCAATGTGGTTCTTTCGGGTACCGATATTACCCTAACCCGGACGATCAACAGCGACGGCACCGCCCGCTCCTTGACCGTTACCGGCAGCGGCACGACGACCTTTATCGGCGCAGTTGGCGCCGGTGGCGCGTTGGCATCGCTCTCGGTGAATGGCACCGGCACGACACTGCTCAAGGGCGGTTCCGTCGCCACCACGGGCGCACAGATTTTCGGCAATGCGCTTACCCTTGGTGCAAATACGGTTCTCACGACGACCGGCAGCAATGTCAGCTTTGGCGCGACGCTGAACTCGGCCGAATTGCTGGCTGCGACGCCTTCGACCTTGTCGATCACGGCGGGTGCTGGTGATGTCAGCTTTGACGGGATTGTTGGCGGCGCCACCTATTCTGCGCCAAGCGCAACGGGCGCGCTTGGCGCAGTCACGTTGGTTTCAGCACGCGATGTATTGATTGGTGACGCCTTCACATCGGGTGCTGTCGCGATCACGAACGCGGGAATCCTCCGCACATTAGCAGCGGGCGACATCGTTGCAGCGGGCGCCTTCACGCAGTCCGGCAGTGGCACCAACAGCCTGGCTGGCAATATCACGGCAAGCGGCAATATTGCTCTTGCAGGTGCCGCGACATTGAACGGCGACATCGCCATCATCACCAGCGGTTCCGGTGGCACGATTGATCTTGCAGCAGTCAACAGCGATGGCACGGGTGCCAAGAGCCTGTTGCTCAAGTCACCCGGCGCTCTGACCATCGATGCGGCCATTGGTGCTGTGAATCCGTTGAACACGATCTGGATCGAGGCCGCTGGCGTTTCGCAGGGCGTCCAGATCGCATCGCACAATTCGCTCATCGCCAACACCGGTTTTGCGGGGAGAGCCGCCACCCTGGCGATCACGTCCAGCGCGATGGTCGACTTGATCCACGAAGACAATATTGTGGGAACGGTTGCTGCAGCGTTGAGCAATAATGCTGCCTATCGCTTCACCAACCGTAGCTCGGGCGGCGTCACCATCGGGACGATTGCCAATCCTTTTGACGGAAGCGCGAGCGTTGCTGGCGTAAAGGCAAGTGGCGCAACCAACACGTCAAGTGCCTCATTCGTTGTTGGTGGTTTGCTGACCCAGACTTCGGGCGCGATCATTGATCTTGGGGGCAACCTTTCGATTAATGCGCAGCCTGGTGGCAAAAGAGACGTAGCGTTTAACAATAGCGGCAGTGGTTCATTGGGGACCACGCTCGGCAACTCTATTGTTGCGGGTAATTTCGACATCGTTTCAGTGGGTAACGTCACTCAGGCCGCCGGAATAAATGGAAACGGCCAAGATGCAGATTTGCAGGTTGGCGGCAATTTCAACCTCACTGGTGGCGGCACCTTCATCCAGGGCAACTCCTCGCTGAACGTTTTTGGCTTTGGGGCCGGCACAGCACAGGCGAACACAATAAGCCTCAATGGTGTGATCACGCTCTCTATTGCCGGTGGCAAGCTGACCGGCACGTCGAATTTGGCAACATACGACACCAATAACAATAATTCATGTCTGACCGGATGCGCCTCGGTCGATTTGACAACGGGCACAACGATCAACGAAATCAACATCATCTCTCAGGCGGGTGGGAAAA
>JAIXQV010000183.1 GCA_027485535.1 Oxalobacteraceae bacterium
TTGCTGCTCCATCAGGTGCTTGGCCTGCTTTTCGTGCGCGCCAAAAGCGCTGAACAAAAACTCCACGTCTGAGTGCTCAAAGTTGTAGGCCGACTGCTCCTGCTCGTTTTGCAGATACACATCGCCATAGAGGATCTGGCCCCCACGCTCGCCCGCTGCGCGTGGCTCGCTGCCCCCCGGGGGGGCTGGGTCGGTTTGGGGGCGGCCCGGCGCCGACCCGGCGTCGGTCCACACGAGCTTGTAGACCTTGTCCACGCCTTGCAAGTACATGGCCAGGCGCTCCAGGCCGTAGGTGATTTCGCCGGTGATTGGCCTGCAGTCAATGCCGCCGACCTGCTGGAAATAGGTGAACTGCGTCACCTCCATGCCGTTGAGCCAGACCTCCCAGCCCAGGCCCCAGGCGCCCAGGGTGGGGTTCTCCCAATCGTCTTCCACAAAGCGGATGTCGTTTTTCTTCAGGTCAAAGCCCAGCGCTTCCAGCGACCCGAGATAGAGCTCGAGGATGTTTTCCGGCGCCGGCTTGAGCACGACCTGGTACTGGTAGTAGTGCTGCATGCGGTTCGGGTTTTCGCCGTAACGGCCGTCCTTCGGGCGGCGCGATGGCTGCACATAGGCGGCTCGCCAGGGCTCGGGGCCGATCGCGCGCAGAAAGGTTGCGGTGTGCGAAGTGCCGGCACCCACTTCCATGTCATAGGGCTGCAGCAGGGCGCAGCCATGGGTATCCCAGTATTCCTGCAGTGTCAGAATGACTTGTTGGAAGCTCAGCATGGAGGATGAAACAGGTTCGCCAAAACCCGCGATTTTATCGGGTTTTGTCAGGGCTAGGCCTATCCAGCCGCTAATAAGCTTAGTCGTAGACCGAGCGGCCGCGTGACCTAAGCCATAGAAGTGCGACGACCAGCGCGGCTAATCCGACCGGCAGGCTATTCCCGATCCGCACATAGGGCGTCAGGCCCTGCGTGCCTTGCACACTGGCCTCCAGCGACCCTTGCGTGAAAGGGGCAAGCTGCGCGACGACCTCGCCTCGATGATCGATGACCGCAGTGGCGCCCGTGTTGGTCGCGCGCAGCATCGGTCGGGCACTTTCCAGTGACCGCATCTGTGAAATTTGCAGGTGCTGTGGCAGCGCGATGGTGTCGCCGAACCATGCAATATTAGAAACATTCAGCAGCACGCTCGGTACGGGTGCGTGACGGTCTGATGCCGCAAGTAGCTGTGCTGCGATTTCTTCGCCAAACAAATCCTCGTAGCAGATATTCGGCAGCACCCACTGATCTTTCACGTGAAATGCAGGCTGATGCAAATCGCCCCGCCCGAAGTCGCCGAGCGGCATGCGCATCATGTCGACAAACCACCGAAAACCAATGGGTATAAACTCACCAAACGGCACTAAGTGATGCTTGTCATAGCGATAGCTCACACCGTTACCAATGCCGATCACACTATTGAGATAAATGCCGGGCGCTGTGCTCCACGGTGCGCCAATCAGCAAGCGACTCTGCTTTTCTTTGGCGAAAGCCGACAACTGATCGAGATAGTCGGGCGGTAACTGCGTTGATAGCAGCGGTAATGCAGTCTCAGGTGTGGCGATTAGATCTGCGGGCTTTGCCGTGATCATCTCCCGATACAGTGCCAGCGAGGCCTCGATCTGTGCCGGCTCGAACTTCATCTCTTGCGGCACATTCCCCTGCAGCAGACGAACGGAAATAGGCTGACCGAGTGGTGCAGCCCATTGCTGATCTTTCAGTGCATGGCCACCGAGTGGAATCACAACCAGTAGCGCGACCGCAACCCATTGCGGCCGACGCAGCATGATGATCAGTGCGATACAGCCAGCAAGTACGTTTGCCAGCAAGCCGATACCGAACACACCGATCAGCGGCGCGAAGCCGGAAAGCGGGCTGATGTTGTGCGCGTAGCCGGTCACTAGCCAGGGAAATCCGGTGAATATCCAACCGCGCGTCCAATCAGCCAGCATCCAGCACAATGGCATCAGCAGTATGAGCGTCATCGGCCATTGCAGAATGATCGTGATGCGCTTTGCGAGCCCCAGCGCAAAACCGTAGAGCGTGCCCAAGCTTGCCGCAAGAAGGAAAATTGCAAGTGAGGCCATCCAGGACGGCATGCCACCAAAGTCATGCAGGCTGACATACAACCAGTGCGTACCGGCTGCGATTGACGCGGTACCAAACGCCCAGCCGAGTCGGAACGAGGCCTTGCTGGATTTGGCGCGCTGCGCCAGGATGAACAGCAAGGCGAGCGAGGCGATCTGAATCTGCCAATAGCCAAAAGGCGCGAACGCAAATACGGTTCCCGCACCTGCGAGTAGTGAAAGCACAAAGGGGAAAGAGATCAGCCGCATTATCTGGCGCGGCAGGATAAGCAGCTCAGTTGAACGCCTGTCAGCCGCATCAGCCGGCGTCGCCGAACAAACGCTCGGGTAATTTCTCAACCATCAGTACATGCACTTGTCGTGCGTCTGCACGCAGAACCTCGAAGCGTAATCGTCCAATATTGAACTGCTCACCCTTACGCGGCATGCGCCCGAGATGTTTGGCTACTACACCACCGACGGTATCTACATCGCCATTAGGTAGATTCGTTTCTATTTGTTCGTTGAATTGCTCAACCTCGGTGAGTGCTTTCACGCGCCAGCGTGGCCCGAAGTCACCCGTATTCACACTCAGGATATTGTCTTCTTCTTCATCGAAATCGTACTCATCCTCGATATCGCCGACAATTTGCTCAAGTACATCTTCGATCGTAATCAGGCCACCGACTCCGCCGTACTCATCCACCACAATCGCTATGTGATTACGATTGGCACGAAAATCGCGGAGCAATACATTCAGACGCTTCGATTCCGGAATAAATACGGCTGGTCGCAGCATGTCGCGAACATCGAAGGATTCTTGGGCGTAGTAGCGCAGCAAATCTTTGGCAAGCAGAATGCCAA
>JAIXQV010000280.1 GCA_027485535.1 Oxalobacteraceae bacterium
GGCGCCTATCCTGCTCGCTACCGCAGTCGCCATTCTCGCTACCTTAGGCCAAGTGCTTTGGCTGCTGCTACGGCGCCGCCATGTTGACACCATGCTCTGGGTCTCGCTCGTGATTATTGTGGTGTTTGGTGGTGCCACGATTTACTTCCACGACGAGATGTTCATCAAATGGAAACCTACCGTGCTCTACTGGTGCTTTGCACTGGCACTGTTGGGTGCGCAGCTATTGATGCGCAAGAACCTGATTCGCTCGTTGATGGGTAAGCAAATGTCCCTGCCAGACCCCGTTTGGGACAAACTCAATCTGGCCTGGAGTGCGTTTTTTGCGACGATGGGCGCCTTGAATCTCTATATCGCCTTTAATTTTCCGCTGGAGTTGTGGGTCAATTTCAAGATGTTCGGCTTCATTGCACTGATGATTGCCTTTGTGATTGCACAAACCATTTACCTGTCGCGCTATTTGAAAGAACCTGAATGAACCGCGTTGAACGTATACAAGCGCTGCTGCACTCGGCGCTAACGCCCGCTGAGTGTGTGGTGGAAGACGAGTCGCATCTGCACGCCGGCCACGCCGGCGCGGCCTCGGGTGGCGGCCATTACCGGCTGCGGCTGGTATCGACCCACTTCGAGGGCTTGAGCAAAGTGGCCAGACACCGTCTGGTGTATGATGCGCTGCACGAGATGATGCCGCAGGAAATACACGCTTTAGCGATGACCCTGCTCACTCCCGGCGAAGCAGCAAGCGGCTGATGCCGACTGGCCCCAGCTCCTTTTCAACCACGCAAACCTACCCCAATGAAGAATATGAACTACTTACGGCTGCTGGCCGTTATCGCGTCTGCAGTTGTGCTTCCTGCGTCCGCGCAAAATCTGGCCATCGTTAACGGCAAAGCCATCCCGTCCTCGCGCGTTGAAGCCATGGTCAAGCAAATGGTGCAGCAGGGTCAGAAAGATTCGCCCGAGATGCGCTCGATGATCAAGGATGAGCTGATCAATCGTGAAATCCTCGCGCAAGAAGCCGATCGTCAAGGCGTGTCTGCACGCCCTGAGATCAAGAACCAAGTGGATCTGGCAAGACAATCCATCGTGATCCGTGCCTTGGCACAAGAATTCATCGCAAAAAATCCTGTCAAGGACGACGAGATGAAGGCGGAATACGACAAGTTCAAATCACAATCGCAAGGCAAGGAGTATCGTGCTCGCCATATCCTGGTCGAGAAAGAAGACGAGGCCAAGGCGATCATCACCAAGCTGAAAGGTGGTGGCAAGTTTGAAGAACTCGCTGCGCAATCCAAAGATACGGGCTCAGCTGCACAAGGCGGTGATTTGGGCTGGGCACCCGCCGATGCGTTCGTCAAGCCGTTCTCCGATGCCATGGTTGCACTGAAACCCGGCGAATATACCCAGGCACCGGTGCAGTCGCAGTTTGGTTATCACGTGATCAAACTCGAAGAATCGCGTGACGCGCAGTTGCCGAGCTTCGACGAAGTCAAACCACAGATCGCCGAGTCACTGCAACAGCGTAAGCTGCAACAGTTTCAGCTAGATCTGAAGAAGAAGGCAAAGATCCAGTAAGGGATCGACCGCTCAAAAAAAACGCTCCTTCGGGAGCGTTTTTTATTCAGTGCTGCCAACAGTGCCAGCGATTTAAATCGGCAGATGATCAATTGGCCCAGCGGCGAGCGTTGCGGAACATCCTCATCCACGGCCCATCTTCACCCCAAACATCCGGATGCCAAGAATTAATCACGCTACGGAACACTCGTTCCGGGTGCGGCATCATCACAGTGAAACGACCATCAGTGGTCGTGACCGAAGTAATGCCACCGGGTGAGCCATTGGGGTTGAGCGGATAAGTTTCGGTCGGCTGCCCACGGTTGTCGACAAACCGCAGCGCCACCTGCGCCGCTTGCTCATTGCCAGTGTGGGCGAAGTTAGCAAACCCCTCGCCATGAGAGACCGCAATCGGCGCCTGCGTGCCGCGCATCTCTTGAAAGAATATCGATGACGAGTCCAACACTTCCACCATGGCGAAGCGTGCCTCGAATTGCTCGGATACATTGCGTGTGAACTTCGGCCAATGCTCCGCGCCCGGGATAATGGATTTCAAGCTACTCATCATCTGACAGCCGTTGCAGATACCTAGGCCAAAGCTGTCGCTACGTGCAAAAAACTGCGAGAACTGCTCTGCCAGCAAGGGGTTGAACAAAATGGTTTTTGACCAGCCCTCACCCGCGCCTAATACATCACCGTAAGAGAAACCACCGACCGCGATCAATCCCTTGAAATCTTTTAGATGCGCGCGGCCTGCGATCAGGTCGCTCATGTGCACATCAACCGCTTCGAAGCCGGCCTTGTGCATCACATACGCGGTCTCGACATGCGAGTTAACGCCCTGCTCACGCAAAATCGCGACGCGCGGACGAACACCGCTGGCGATGAAGGGCGCCGCAACATCCTCGACCATATCGAAGCTGATTTTTGGCGAGATGCCAGGATCGGTTTCATCGAGTAGGCGCTCATATTCGGCATCGGCGCAGGCCGGATTGTCACGCAGGCGCGCGATACGCCAGCTCGTCTCGCTCCAGTAGCGATGTAACACCGTGCGCGCTTGTTGATAAATCACTTTAGCGTCACGCGTAAACTCGATCACATGACGATCATTGAGTTTGCCGATGATATGACTGCACGCACCCAGCCCGTGCTCGCGCAACACATTCATCGCCTCGGATTTTTGGTCTGCACGTACCTGAATCACCGCGCCCAGTTCTTCCGTGAACAACGCACGCAAAGTCAGATCATTGCGGCGTACATCGACCTGACTAGCCCAGTTTTTCGAATCACCCCAGTCGCTGGCGTGCTCGCCTTCAGTCACCAGAATATCCAGATTCACCGTAATGCCTGCGCGACCGGCAAAGGCCATTTCGCACAGCGTTGCAAACAAACCGCCATCCGAGCGGTCGTGATACGCCAGTAGCATCTGCTGTTGATTCAGCTGCTGAATCGCTTCAAAAAAGTGACGCAGATCATCCGCGCTGTCGACATCCGGCACTTGGTCGCCGAGCTGCTGCATCACCTGCGACAGCGCTGACGCTGCCATACGGTTCTTACCGCGACCGAGGTCAATCAAGATCAGCGCGGTATCACCAAGGTCCGTACGGAGCTGTGGCGTGAGGGTGGCGCGCACATCGCTCACCGGCGCAAATGCAGACACAATCAGCGACACCGGCGAGATGACCGCTTTGTCTGCTGCCTGATCTTTCCAGGTAGTGCGCATCGACAATGAATCTTTACCAACTGGAATCGACAAGCCCAGCGCCGGGCATAGTTCCATACCCACGGCTTTTACCGTGTCGAACAATGCCGCGTCTTGCCCGGGCTGCCCGCAAGCGGCCATCCAGTTGGCGGAGAGTTTGATATCAGTGATCTGAGCGATTGCAGCAGCAGCGATATTGGTGAGTGCCTCACCCACGGCCATGCGACCAGACGCGGGCGCATCCAAGACCGCCAATGGTGTGCGCTCGCCCATCGCCATGGCCTCACCCAGATAGCCTTCATGGCTCATGGTGGTCACTGCACAGTCGGCGACCGGTACTTGCCAGGGGCCGACCATTTGATCACGCACGGTGTGCGCACCGACGGAGCGGTCACCAATCGTGATCAGGAAGGATTTATCAGCCACCGTCGGCAGTTTTAATACGCGCTCGGCGGCTTGCTCCAGCGTGATATCCGTGAGGTCAAGGGGTGGTGCTGAGCGCGGCTGGCGTGTTACATCGCGATGCATTTTGGGTGGTTTGCCAAGCAGTACATCCATCGGCATATCCACCGGCGTGTTGTCATGCTCGGGGTCGATCACCCGCAGCTGTCGCTCTTCCGTGGCGGCGCCCACGACCGCAAATGGACAACGCTCGCGTTCGCACAATGCGCTAAACAGCGGCAAGCTCTCCGGCGCAATCGCCATCACATAGCGTTCTTGCGATTCATTGCTCCAGATTTCCTTGGGTGCCAGGCCGCTTTCTTCCAGCGGGACTTTGCGCAAGTCGAATAAGGCACCGCGCCCTGCATCATTAGTCAGCTCGGGAAAGGCATTGGATAAACCACCGGCGCCAACATCATGAATCGACAACACAGGATTATGCTCGCCCATCGCCCAGCAGGCGTTGATCACTTCTTGTGCGCGCCGTTGAATCTCGGGGTTGCCGCGTTGTACAGAATCAAAATCCAGATCAGCGGTGTTGGTACCCGTTGCCATTGATGATGCAGCACCTCCGCCCATGCCAATCCGCATGCCAGGCCCACCCAGCTGTACCAACAAGCTACCGACTGGTAGCGGCTCTTTGTGGGTGTGTAGCGATGAAATGTTGCCCAGCCCGCCCGCGATCATGATGGGCTTGTGATAACCGTAAACGGTACCCGCCACATTCTGCTCATAACTGCGGAAGTAACCGGTGAGATTGGGTCGGCCAAATTCATTGTTAAAGGCGGCAGCACCCAGCGGGCCGTCAATCATGATCTGCAAGGGCGACGCGATGCGCTCAGGCTTGCCGGTAATCGACGAATCACCATGGCCAGTGCGTTGGTCCGCTGCTTGCGTGACATCGCGCGCGTTTTCCCATGGCTGCACGGCATGGGTGATCATTAAATTCGATACGCTGAAACCGGAAAGCCCTGCCTTGGGCTTGGCGCCGCGCCCAGTCGCACCCTCATCACGAATCTCGCCACCCGAACCAGTCGAAGCACCGGGAAACGGTGAGATGGCGGTCGGATGGTTATGCGTCTCGACCTTCATCAGGATATGCGTTAACTCCTGCGATGGTTGATAGGCCATGCCATGATCGGCACGCGGGTAGAACCGCATCGCCTGCGCGCCTTCGATAATCGAGGCATTGTCGGCATAGGCAACGACTGTGCCTGTCGGCTGCTGCTGATGCGTGTGCTTGATCATCGAGAACAGCGAGCGCTGCTGCGGCTCACCATCGATGGTCCAGTCGGCATTAAAAATCTTGTGTCGGCAGTGCTCGCTATTCGCTTGCGCGAACATCATCAGCTCGACGTCGGTCGGATTACGGCCAGCATGATGGAAGGCCTCGAGCAGGTAATCGATCTCATCATCTGACAAGGCAAGACCAAGCGTCTGGTTAGCCTCAGTCAACGCGCCACGGCCACCACCGATGATGCCGATAAATGCCAGTGGCTGCGGCGCCAACTCCTGAAACAGTGGCTGCGCCTGATCGGGGCTGCGAATCACTGTCTCGGTCATACGATCGTGCAACAGCGCCGCGATGCCGTTGGCCTTTTGCGCGTCGAGCGGTTTGGCTTTGCCAAGCAGACCTGATTTCAGCTGTACGCCGTAGGCAATGCCGCGCTCAATCCGGTGGATCTGCGCCATGCCGCAGTTGTGGGCGATATCGGTGGCCTTGCTGGCCCATGGCGAGATGGTGCCAAAGCGCGGCAGCACGATGAACTGCTCGCCGTCGATTTGACCCTCGAACGGCTCACCATAGGTCAGCATGGCGGTTAGTTGCTGGGTGTCGTGCTCACTGAGCACGCTGGCGCTATCAACGAAATGCAGGAAACGCCCGCTGATGCCCGTAATTGCGGGCTCAAA
This sequence comes from Oxalobacteraceae bacterium, assembly GCA_027485535.1. GTDB lineage: Bacteria > Pseudomonadota > Gammaproteobacteria > Burkholderiales > Burkholderiaceae_D > Pernthalerella. The sequence goes on from JAIXQV010000280.1 coordinate 5,609, forward strand.
TGCTTTCAGTTGTGCTAACAGACGCTGAATACGAAACGCGGACAGGGCATTGGCGCCCGGGATGATGAGCATGGCTGAGAAGGTGTATCGCGAGCGGCTAGACCCTGAAAATTCAGGGCCTTACGCGCGGGTGAATCGGATTCCAAAATTATACCTTGCCCACCCCCATACATCGCCTGCCGCAGGCTTGCCCCAACATGCTATCTTGCCCATCCACTTGTTCAATGATGGTGCCGATGGATATCGCCTCGCTTAATGACCAGAACCGGTACGAGCTCGTACACACCAGCCTCGACCTTGCCGAGCAATCTTCGTCGGTGTTTACCCGTATCTATCGCGACGAGGCACTCAAAACCGCCGCCCACGCCGATGTGATGCGAATGTCGAGACAGCCGCAGTCGCCGCTGGCGGGACTGCCGGTATCCGTCAAAGACTTACTTGATGTCGCGGGTGATACCACCATGGCGGGTTCCGTGGTACTGGACGGGCACCCAGCGGCGTCCAGCGACGCTACCGTGGTCGCGCGATTGAGGAATGCCGGAGCTGCAATCATCGGCAAGACCAACATGACCGAGTTTGGTTTTTCCGGTGTGGGTATTAATCCGCACTACGGTACGCCGGCTAATCCTTTGGACGCCACCCGTATCACGGGCGGCTCTTCATCAGGTGCTGCGGCATCGGTGGGCGCTGGAATTTGTGTGGCAGCACTTGGCTCCGATACTGGCGGCTCAGTGCGTATCCCGGCAGCGCTCTGTGGATTGGTCGGATTCAAACCCACCATGCGGCGGGTTCCCACCTCAGGCGCTCTGCCACTCGCGCCGGTACTGGATTCGATCGGCCCAATCGCGCGTAGCGTGGCTGATTGTTTATTAGTCGATAGCCTGATTGCCGACCAAGCGCTAACACCCGAGGCCGTGTCTTTATCAGGCCTGAAGTTTGCGGTCCCTGAAGATTTGGTGATGGATGACATCGACGATACCGTCGCGCGGGCGTTTACCGTCACCTTATCCAAGCTCTCAGCAGCTGGTGCAAGCATCGTCGAAGTGCCAATGAAAATGTTTGCCGAGGCGCGCGACATCAATCGTTTTCCGCAAATCGAATCCTGGCGTTGGCACCACAAACTGCTGGCGACGCATGCAGACCAGTACGACACATTGGTAGCGACACGAATTCGGGCAGGCGAAAAATATACCGAACAAGATTTCCAGCGCTTGCTGGCCGCGCGCAAAGACTGGATATCGCGTGTCGAGCACGCCTTGATCGGATTCAATGCGATGCTGATGCCGACTGTACCGATCATTGCGCCACGTACCGAGGCGCTACTCGCCTCCGAAGAAACCTTCTTCGATGTGAATCGACTACTTTTACGCAACCCCTCGCTGATTAATTTGCTCGATGGTTGTTCGTTGTCGCTGCCCTGCCAACGCACCGGTGACTTACCGGTGGGCCTGATGATTGGTGCACCGGCCATGGCAGATGCGCGCGTTTTTTCAATCGGGCTGGCTATCGAGCACGTGCTTTCCGACTAGTCGCATTCATCAACCTACCGGCTGATATTGCGCGGCGTACGTTTTGAATTATGCGTTGTACGTTGCGCGTTGCGCCGGGTCTGGATGCAACACAGCCGGATGCAACACAGCTACTCTTCAAGCTTGAACACCATATTCTCAACGTGGGGTCCATAGCGATCACTCATGCCGTAGGGGTATTCCTTTAGATCGCGGTTAGGAATCATGGCGACCACGGTACGGTAATTCAGGGCCCATAAAAACTCGGCAGTGTGCTCGGCTTCCCTGACATCGCGCATTGGCAGGCGCGCAGAGCCAAAATTGATAAATACTTTGGCCGGGTCGTCGACATCGAAAAAGATCTCTCCAGCGTTAATACCTTTATCGACCAAAATCGAATGGGTGATCACACCGCGCGAACTCAGCTTGCAAGGCGTCATCTCTCTCGCGATATGCATACCTGCATGATCAATCGCCCATAAGTATTTGAAATTTCGATTGCCGTAGGCACCCCGAACTACCGGATCGAATGGACCCTTACCTGGCCGTTGCGTCATTCGCTCGTGATCGATCGCGCCGGGGTTAACGTCATACGGATTACAGTTCCCGACTGTTCGGCCGTAGCCGATGTTCCACATCGAGATCGAAGGTGAGCAGTAGTAATAATGATGATGTTTGAGATTTTCAACGCGCGCTCTCGGTACCGTGACAGTCCGCCACGGGGGAAGCAGCGCGGTATCCGTGGCGCGTGGGTCCTCATTGATACGCGATACATCAACGGTCATCGCTTGTGTACGCGCTTTGGCCCACTCAAATAGTTGCTGGTTAAAGCTGGAATCGTTTGAGGTTTCGCCGTACCCAGTTACGTAGCGCGTACTGCGATGAACTAGCGTTCTAAGTTCTGGTGAATGACGCGGCTTGCTGGATGAATTTAATGGGGCGGTTACGGCCGGACGACGCCTTGACATCGTCACATGGCTTGATATTTTTAGCATGGGGTTGATTCCTTCATGAATAGTAGATATCGATTTGAAATATGGGCAATGGGTAAGCCCAGATTAATAAAATCTGTTGAGCAAATTTGATGCCAATATCGTATTCATCAGTGATCTGGAAACTCCAGTGCCAAATATGACAAGCTGTAACAATTAATCCACAAAAACCTCAAGGCAGATTTTCACTGCCCTCTTTCGGCCTTAAAGACGCACCGAATTAATGCGCAGTATCGCGCAGTCATCTTTTTAAAAAATTTGTCATCGTTATTAAATATTCGCACGGCAACATCTCCGGGCTTTTTCCCTAACTGGAGGATATCGTGGCAAGTCACCCTACTTTTGAAAACAACGTCAGCAATAACGAGCATTTCGACGAAGTATTGCAACGCGGGCTTGAAAGCCCTCACCGTCGCTTGATCTTGAAGGGGGGCTTTGGCCTCGCATCAGTCGCTACTCTGCCTATGTTGGCTGCCTGCGGTGGCGGGTCCGATTCAGCTGCACCGATGCCAGCCAATTCAAGTGCCCTTCCATTCCCGGCCACAGCAAAGAGTCTTGCTGACGCAGTCGTGGTACCACCTGGCTACACCGTCTCGGTATTACACGCCACCGGAGATAGGCTAAATAGCAGCGTTTCCAGTTACAGCAATCAAGGCGTAGAGACTGATGATTGGTCAAACAGAGTTGGTGACCACCATGATGGTATGCACTTGTTTTACATCGGCGCTACAGGCAAAGTGTCTTATACGAGTACCAACAAAGCAGTTCTCGTCGTCAATCATGAAAGTTCTGCAGACGCCGATTTCCTGCACCCAAGAGGTCAAACTTCAGCGGGTACCGCTGGAAAGCGATTTGACCAGTTCGGTACATGGGATTTAGGCGCCCGCCCTGGATCTGAGGCCCTGAAAGAGATAAATCTTCACGGTGTATCGGTTGCCGAGGTAGCGCTGGATACGAACGGCAAGCCGACGGGATACGTTGTAGGATCGATGCTAAACCGCCGAGTCACACCTGAGACAGTGTGCGATGTTCGCGGTCCGGCGGCGCACTTGGCAGCAATTCAAGCGCAGTTTGTCACCCGCTTTGATACGACTGGCACAACCGCGCGCGGCACCCTGAATAATTGCGGACATGGCTACACCCCTTGGGGCACTTATCTGACGTGTGAGGAAAACTGGGCAACCTACTTTGCGATGCCCAAGGATGCGGTCGCGCCCAATGCCAAGATAGCAGCGTCCCGCACACGTTACGGCGTACGGGCCGCGGCGTTAGCCGCCACGGCAACGACCGCGAATACTCAAGGATGGCATACGGTCACGGATCTTCCAGATACTAATTTCCGCTTCTCGCGCTGGAACGTATCCGCCTTTGGTGCCGCTGCCACCGACGACTTCAGAAACGAACCACAAACGTTTGGCTATATCGTCGAAATCGACCCGGCTAACCCGACTGCGCGTCCTGCGAAAAGGACTGCCATGGGTCGTTTCGCTCATGAGGCGGCAGTGGTTGGCAAGCCAGTTGCCGGGAAGCCGCTCGCGTTTTACATGGGGTGCGACTCGCGTAACGAATACATCTACAAGTTTGTTACGGCTCAAGCGTGGAATCAAGCTGATCATGGAGCGGGTATCACCGCAGGTAACAAGTACCTCGACGAAGGCAAACTATACGTCGCGAAATTTAATTCAGATGGCTCGGGTGAATGGATTGAGCTAGCCATCACCAACAGCGCAATTGCTGCCTACAATTCCAATGGCTTTTCGTTCGCGTCGCAGGCAGAGATTTATGTTCATACCCGATTAGCAGCCGATGCTGTGGGTGCAACGAAGATGGACCGTCCTGAGTGGGGCGCTGTCAATCCAGCCAATGGCGAGATTTACTTCGCCCTTACCAACAACAACAGTACAAACCGTACGCCTGCAACTGTGAACGCTGCTAACCCGCGCTCTTACGCGGATAGTGACGGAAATCGGGGATCGGGTAACCCGAATGGCCACATTATTCGATTCAAGGAATCGGACGGCGCTTCTGACGCAACCAAATTCACTTGGGACATCTTCGTGTTTGGCGCTGAAGAAGATATGGTTGGCGCTGAGAACATCTCCGGCCTCTCGGCGGTCAACAGCTTCTCGTCGCCCGACGGTTTGTGGTTCAGTGAGGCAACCGGTATTTGCTGGATTCAGACCGACGATGGTGCGTTCAACGATGAGACCAACTGTATGCTGCTGGCAGCGGTGCCCGGCCAGGTTGGCGACGGCCGTAGCATCGTCGTATCGAACCAACTTGGCGCAGCAACGAGCACTATCACTACCTACGTCGGCGCTACGCTTGGCGAAGCACGGTTGAAGCGCTTCCTGGTTGCACCCAAGGGCTCAGAAGTCACCGGTATCACCGAAACCGCGGATGGAAAGACGATTTTCGTCAACATTCAGCATCCGGGTGAAGGTACGACGGCAGCCTTCTGGAGTACGACTGCACCAGCATCAGCCCAGAGTACTTGGCCAGGGAATGGTGGTGGATTGCAGGCACCGTACGGTCCTGCTGGCCGTCCACGATCGGCAACTTTGGTGATCTCGCGTGCCGACGGTAAGCGTATCGGCGAAGCCTAAGCGAGCTTGAGTGACGATGGAATCCGTTGTCAGAATGGCAGCGGATTCCATTCACTACCCCAATGAGTCGTTACTGCCCAGTGATGCTCTCCTCGACCTCACGGCAGTGTTCTTCCAAGTTGTTCCAGCACTGAGCTGGCTTTCGATGCGCTGACCAAGCGCTTCAAACTTGAGTTGGATAGTCGCGGTCAACGACTAATCGGGTTCGTCCGTTGCCGAGATGTCAGAACGATAGAGAACAAAACGATGCACGTTGAGTCGGCAGACATTGTTAGATTCGCGTAGACTGCAACGCTCTGATATGTGCAGTTTTCAGGCAGGGCAGCTTAGGCTGCTCCTCACCGGTCACTCCTAGAACCATGCGCTGTAAAGATGGTCACTCAATCCAAAACAACCTCCGTCATCAAGTCCGAGTGGAAGACCTTTAGCCTCGCAGGCAGAAGGCGCAAACGACGAGCCGAGGGATTTACCCTCATCGAGATTATGGTGGTGGTCGTGATCATGGGTGTCTTGGCGGCGCTGGTCGTGCCGCGTCTGATGGGGCGTGCTGATGATGCGCGCGTCTTGGCCGCTAAGCAGGACATCGCCACGCTGATGCAGTCGCTCAAGCTATACCGGCTCGATAACCAGCGTTTCCCCACCACCGAGCAAGGCCTTCAGTCACTGGTAGCGCGCCCAACCGTGGCACCGGTTCCACCCAACTGGAAAACCGGTGGCTATCTCGACCGCCTCAATAAAGACCCTTGGGGCAACCCGTATCAATATCTCTCGCCCGGTTTGCGCGGCGAAGTTGATGTGTTTTCGTATGGCGCAGACGGCAAGCCCGGAGGCACCGGTGTGGATGCGGACATTGGTTCCTGGATGGACTAACCCGTCACCGCCACAGGTAGCAATGCAGCGTGGCTTCACTCTGCTCGAGCTGCTAGTGGTGCTGGTGATCGTCGGTATCATGCTTGGCGCTGTCGCGTTAAACGCGAACCCAGGCCAGCGCCAGTTGCTTGCTAACGAGGCGCAGCGTATTGCCCTCTTGATGCAGCTTGCGCGTGATGAGGCGATTGTGCGAAATCAGGCGATTGCGTTCGAGTCGGATAACTCAAGTTACCGTTTTCTGATCCGCCAAGGTAATGAGTGGCGCCCTTTGCTGGGCGATGAGTTACTGCGCGAGCGTAGCTACCGTGTTGCCCCACTGAGCTTGCAGCTGGATCCCGTGAGCACCGATAACCGATTACCACTGCGTGTGGTGTTCGGGCGCGAGCCGGTCGATAAAGCCTTCAGGCTAACGCTTAGTCAAGACACAGCGCGCGTCGTGGTGCGTGCTGATGGCATTGGTCATTTTGAGGTTGAATGAGATGACGCGAATGACTCATCGACATCGACCGCCAGTCAGACTTGGGCGAGTCACTGGATTCACCTTGCTCGAAGTGCTCGTGGCGTTGGTCATTGTCGGTACCGCCTTGGCTGCCAGCCTGCGCGCGATTGGTAGCCTGACTCAAAATAGCACCGACCTTAGGGTGGCGATGATGGCGACATGGTCTGCAGAAAATCGCCTGATGCAGATACGGCTGACACGCGAGTGGCCACCGCTTGGTAAACGTAGTTTCGAGTGCACGCAGGGCGAATTGCCTTTGCGCTGTGAAGAAGAAATCATCGCCACGCCGAACCCGGCGTTTCGGCGTGTGCAAGTCACGGTAGTCGCGACCGACGGGCGCCGTGTACTGATGCTGTCGCAGGTGGTTCCGAATGCGATTTAATCGACGAGGACATCACCGCCAGCGAAGCGCCCTCGTGGCACTACACCACCGCTGTTCCGGGCTGACGCTGGTTGAGTTGCTAGTAGCGATTGCCGTACTTGCGTTCATATCCATACTTGGCTGGCGCGGCCTCGATACCATCACACGCTCGCGCGCGGCGCTCAACGACGAGTTGGCGCAGACTCGCAGCTTACAGCTGACGTTCGCGCAGTTGGAAATCGATTGCGCGAACCTTGTAGACGCCAACACTCTGGCCGGTACTCAGCCACTTTTAGTTGATGCCAACCGGATCACGCTGGCGCGCCGTTGGCAGCCTGAGGCGCAAGCAGGTGCCTTACAACTCGTGACATGGCGTTGGCGCGATGGTGTGCTGACACGCGAAGAAACTGTGCCCACTCGCGACCTGAATCAACTCCAGCGCGACTGGCAGACGGTGCAGAC
>JAIXQV010000244.1 GCA_027485535.1 Oxalobacteraceae bacterium
TATTGCAGTATTTGTGGCGCGGCCGGCAGGAATTGAACCCACGACCCCTTGGTTCGTAGCCAAGTACTCTATCCAGCTGAGCTACGGCCGCGCAGAGGCGAGAGTATAGCCGAGTTAGCGCCCCTCGAGCAACCGAGCGCGCTATGAAAAAAGCAATTACGGCGCTGTTCGCTTGCGTGGATAGAGGTCGTGCCCCGCTTCATGGATCTGCTGACGCAGTTCCTTGCGCTCTTCCGGGCTCAGGCGCGAGGAGCGCTGAGCAGCATCCTGCGCTGGTTGCGGCGGCGTGGCTGGACGTCCGTCATCACGGCGCTGATTCGGCTGCTGCGCGGGCGGCGCGGCGTCCTGGCGACCCTGCCCCGGGCGCGATGGCGCAGGCTGAGCCATAGCCAAGCCAGCCAAGCAGCACGTGGCAAGCAGGTGGAGCGGGAGGAGCCGTTTTTTCATTAATGGTGATCTGTTCAGCGAGCGGGCACTCGCCATAAGCCCTCTAGTTTACTTTTTCACGGCGCAGAACGGTATGGGCGATTCGCGAAGTTTGTAAGGCTTTGTAATTGCTTCCAGTACTCATGCGCCCTCGATGGGTTCGACGTTAACATACGGTCATGAGCTCGACCAACCCGGTCACACCCGTCCTGTCCAAGCGCAGCCCTGGCAACCAAGCCCGCATCCTCGTAGTGGATGACGACGCCAGACTACGCGAATTACTGAAGCGCTTTCTGAGTGAGAGCGGCTTCGCGGTTTACGTCGCCGCCAGCGCGGTCGAGATGAATCGTTTCTGGGTTCGTGAGCGCTTTGATCTGCTGGTGCTCGACTTGATGCTGCCGGGTGAGGACGGCATCTCGATCTGCCAGCGCTTACGCAACGGCGGCGACCAGACGCCAATCATCATGCTCACCGCCAAAGGCGAAGACGGCGACCGTATCGCCGGACTGGATGCCGGCGCTGACGACTATCTGCCCAAGCCTTTCAACCCACGTGAGCTACTGGCGCGGATCTCTGCCGTACTGCGGCGCGCACTGCCGGATGACCTTCCGGGTGCACCATCAGACAAGCCCGAAACCTATGTGTTCGGCGAGTTCAGCTTTGACCTTGAGAAGCGCACGCTTACCAAGCAGGGTGAACTGGTACCACTCACCAGCGGCGAGTTTTCGGTGCTGAAAGTACTCGCGCGTCACGCGCGCCAACCACTATCGCGCGAGAAGCTGATGGAGCTGGCGCGGGGTCGCGAATATGAGGTATTCGATCGCAGCCTTGATGTTCAGATTTCTCGTCTGCGCAAACTGATCGAACCCGATCCGGCCAGCCCGCGCTTTATCCAGACCGTGTGGGGTCTGGGTTACGTATTCATCCCCGATGGCATCAAGGCCTGAAGGCGCGCTCACGCGTGAGCGCAGCTGGCTCAGGAGCGGCCTGCTGTGGCGAACCTTCTTTCTGCTGGCATTTCTGATTGCGGTCAGCATGGCGGCTTGGGTCGCGAGTTTTCGGGTGGTTGAACGTACACCGCGCAGCGAGCAAATCGCCGCGCAGGTGGATTCCATCGTTACCATTACTCGCGCCGCGTTGTTGCATTCGGCGCCAATGCTCAGACGTGAACTGCTGCTTGATCTCGCCATCACGCAGGGCATTCGCATCTACCCCAAAGAACTCTCCGACAAAATGGAGGCACTGCCAGATACTGAGCTGGTGCGTCTGGTCACGACCAATGTGCGTAGACGCCTGGACAACAGAACCGAGTTTGCGGGCGAGGTGAATGGCGAGGAAGGCTTCTGGGTCAGTTTTTATATTGAAGACGATGATTACTGGTTGATGCTGGACTCCGATCTGATCGAAGGCGCGTCGAGTATCCAATGGATCGGTTGGGCCGGTGTCACGCTCCTGCTATCGTTGGTCGGCGCGGTGTTCATCAGTCGCCTCATCAATCAACCACTGGCGCGATTATCAATAGCGGCACGTGCGATTGCGCGTGGCAAGTCACCGCCACGTTTACCGGAGTCGGGACCGGCAGAAATTCGTGAGGCCAACCGCAGCTTCAATCAGATGGCGCAAGACCTGAAGCAGGTTGAATCAGATAGAGCCGTGATTCTTGCAGGCATCTCGCATGATCTGCGCACGCCGATCGCGCGCATGTTGCTGGAAGTCGAGATGGGTACGCTATCGGATGAGGCTAAGCGAGGTATGCAATCCGATCTGTCGCAGATGGAGTCCATCATCGCGCAGTTTCTCGACTACGCTCGCCCGGCAGAGCCGAGCACGCACGCCAATCTTGATCTGTCTGCTATGGTGCGGCAGCTAATTCAGGAAGCCCAGCGCGCGCCGGACCTTGAGCTGCAATCTCATATCAGTGAGGGGCTACGCGTACACGGCAATGCTGTCGAGCTTGCGCGCGCCTTGAGTAACCTGATCGAGAATGCGCGCAGATACGGCAAATCGCCTGAGAGCCGTCGTGCGCACGTCGAGATCAATCTGCGCAAAGATCAATCAAACATCCTGATTGAAGTTGCCGACCACGGCAATGGCATACCGGATCCACAAATCCCTTACCTGCTACGCCCCTTCA
>JAIXQV010000268.1 GCA_027485535.1 Oxalobacteraceae bacterium
GCGCCAATACGCGCGCGCCATTTTCAGCGAGGTATCCGCCGCTTCAGAACCTGAGCCTGTGAAAAATACATGCCCCAAGCCTGCCGGCAAAAAACTTTGCATGCGATTTGCCAGCGCAAATGATTGCGGATGCCCGAACTGAAACGGCGGCATGAAATCCAGCGTGCTCATTTGACGGCTAACCGCTTCAATCAACTCCGGACGACGGTGACCCAGCCCGGTGCACCACAAGCCCGACAGACCATCAAAAATGCGGCGACCATCGGCATCGGTGTAATAAGCACCATCGGCTTCCACCATCAGACGCGGATTCGCCTTGAATTCTCGATTGCCGGTGTAAGGCATCCAGTGCGCCTGCAGCCAGTCGGCGTCAGCTCGCACGCCAATGTCGGTGACGGCTTTGGGATCGACGGGTTTCATTATTGGTTTATCTGTTAAGTCTCGGAAAATCGGCTTAAGAGCCTGTCACGTTAGGTCGATGGCCAGGCGGCAGTACCGCAGACAGTACACGACATACGGCAAAGAGCGCCAACGCCGCAAACGGCCTAACGATACAGGCTCTACACTCGAACATCGACGGTACCGCCTGTAATCATGGAGTGACGATCGTCATGCTCACGCCTCAGGCGGGACGGCGGCTCGTACAAGGCATGCATGGTCTTCGGTGGTGTGACGAGTTCACGCTGTGCCGCTGGCGCTGCGACCGCCGATCCACTAGGTGATGGTATCGGCTTGGCGGTCGGCGCGCCGCGTTGTGCTGCCGCTTGCGCCGGTGGCGGTGAGGGATCCAGAGAGCTACGGCCCTCGACCTGACGCCGCTGAACCGCTGCGGCCTTGGAACGATCCTCGGAACGCTCAGCCATCGCCTCGGGCAGCGCAGGCGCAGCCGTGTTACGGCGGTAAGTGGTCAGCGCCGGATCGCGATTCTGATATTGATCGGATGAGGTACCTATCGCTGGCATGACAGATCTCCAAAACTACCTGCATTATCTGCGAATCCGCGCCACCGTAATAGCGGTAATGGGGGTGCCAGCGAGGTGAAAGCCTGTTGCGAGTGACATATAATCAAATCGCACCAAAAAATATTATCAACTCTGCATCATTAGCCACGGAGGATGATATGCACATCCTTTCGCTTTCCGACATTCAGTTGATTATTCGGCTATTCGAACAGCATGAAGTGCTGTCCGATGCCCAGGGACGCGAGCAGCAGGTTTATCACCTCATCAAGATAGGATATCTGCGCCCATTGCGCGGCATCTACGCACTAACTGAGCTTGGCGAAAGAACTGCGCGCTCCTTACAGATGCGTCAGTTCGTACCAAGCAAGGTGGCTGAAGCCGAGCACGCGCTGACAGACGCAAGCGGCGACGCTGCGTCTTTAACGGCCTCCGAATCGTCAGCAGAACCAACATCAGATTCGGCTGCGGAATCGGCTGCAGTGGCGGAGCAGGCCTAAGCGCCTGCATCTGCCAGCTACGCTTGCAATGCGGATAAATTTGCGTGAAGGTCCGACAGCAGTGCGAGTCTCACAGATTTCTCCGTAGTCGCTTGCGGTAGCCAAGCCTTCGTCAGTGCTTAGCGCTTTGGACTAGGCGAACGTTGGCGATGCACCAAATCATAAAGTAGTGGCAGCACCAACAGCGTCAGCACGGTCGACGACAAAATACCGCCAATAACCACCGTGGCAAGCGGTCGCTGAACTTCAGCGCCAGTGCCGGTGGCAATCGCCATCGGCAAGAAACCAAGCGAAGCTACTAACGCCGTCATAAGCACCGGACGCAAGCGCGTTAGTGTGCCCTCTCGCACTGCATCGTCCAGGTCGTGGCCTTGGTCGATGAGGTTGCGGATAAAACTGATCAGCACCAGCCCATTCAATACTGCCACGCCAGAGAGCGCGATAAAGCCGATTGCCGCTGAAATCGAGAGCGGAATATCACGCAACCAAAGTGCGAGTACACCACCCGTCAGCGCGAACGGGATACCGGTGAATACCAATAGACCATCTTTCAGATTGCCGAATACGGCATACAGCAGCAGGAATACCAATAACAGCGCTCCCGGCACAACTACCTGCAAGCGCTTGGCAGCCGATTGCAAGTTCTCAAAGGTACCGCCCCAGCTGACCCAGTAGCCCGTGGGCAGTGACAGATTAGCCAAGCGCTGCTCGGCCTCGGCCGCAAAAGAACCCACATCCCGGCCACGTACATTCGCCATCACCACAACACGTCGTTTACCATTCTCACGACTCACTTGATTCGGCCCCGGCGCAAGATGTAACTCAGCGACTTCGGATAATTGAATGAAACCGCCTCGCCCGTGTTTACCTGAACTCGGCAAATTAATCGGCAGTCGGCGAATCGCATCAATATCGGTACGCAGTACCTCGGGCAAACGCACCACGATATCGAAGCGACGATCACCTTCGAACAAGGTACCGCTACGGCTACCACCGACTGCTGCTGCCACCACATCCTGAATATCGGTCACATTCAAGCCATAACGAGCAGCCTTTTGCCGATCAATCACGACTGACAGTACCGGCAGCCCCGTGGTCTGCTCGACCTTGACCTCAGACGCACCCGGAACGCGCTCGATACGCGCAGCGATCTCCTCGCCCAATCGATGTAGCTGATCCATATCATCGCCAAACACCTTAATCGCAATATCACTACGCACACCCGAAATCAGTTCGTTGAAACGTAGCTGAATCGGCTGCGAGAAGTCATAGTTATTTCCCGGGATTTTCCACACCGTATCGCTGATCGCTTGCAATAGCTCTTCGCGAGTCTTGCGCGGCTCGGGCCATTGCTCGATGGGCTTGAGCATGATGTAGCCGTCCGACAGACTCGGTGGCATCGGATCGGTAGCAATCTCTGCAGTACCGATACGGGTGAACATGCGCTCGATTTCTGGGAATTTTTTAACAAGTGTACGTTCGATCTGACTCTGCATTTCGACCGCCTGCGTCAGGCTGACGCCGGGTGCACGTATGGTTTGCACCGCAAAATCACCTTCGTTCAGGTTCGGTATGAACTCACTACCCAAACGCATCATCAATAAACCGCACAGAACAACTATCACAGCCGCTGTGGTGAGAACCAGCGTCTTGGCCTGCATCACCCACTCATAAAGTGGCAGGTAATAACGACGCGCTAGCCGCATCAAAATGTTTTCTTGTTCGTTGACACGTCCTGTCACGAACATCGCCACTGCAGCAGGAACGAAGGTGACTGAGAGCAGCATCGCTGCCAACAGCGCAGTGACCACCGTGAATGCCATCGGGTGGAACATTTTTCCTTCGATGCCCGATAACGCAAAAATCGGCAGATAGACCACGATGATGATGAATTGCCCGAACAGCAAGGGCCGACGCGACTCCCGTGCCGCCTCGAAGACTTCATGGAACCGCTCGTCGCGCGTGAGCGTGCGGCCGAACTGTTGCTGCGCATGCGCCAGCCGTCGTATACAGCTTTCGACGATGACCACCGCGCCATCGACGATGATGCCAAAATCGAGTGCGCCCAAACTCATCAAATTAGCGCTGACCTTTTGCTGCACCATGCCAGTCAAAGTAAACAGCATGGCTAAAGGAATGACGGCAGCGGTAATCAGTGCGGCACGCAAATTACCTAAAAACACAAACAACACTGCGATCACTAGCGCGGCACCTTCTAGCAAATTAGCTTGTACCGTCGCAATCGCCTTGTCGACAAGATGAGTTCGGTCATATACCGTCACCGCGCGCACGCCCTTCGGCAGGTTGCGGTTAATCTCTTTCATCCGCTTATCGGCAGCCTGCGAAACATTGCGGCTGTTCTGTCCAATCAGCATGAACACTGTACCGAGTACAGTTTCATCACCGTTGAGTGTGACAGCGCCAGTACGCAACTCTCGGCCCACACCGACCTCGGCCAGGTCACGCACGCGTACCGGTACACCGGCATCGTTTTTTACGATGACATCGCGGATATCTTCAACCGTACGTAGCTGCCCGGGCACGCGCACCAGATATTGCTCACCACGCTTTTCGATATAGCCGGCGCCTGCGTTTTGATTATTGTGGTCGATTGCGCTGACCAACTCCCCCATCGAAATGCCAACGGCTGCCAAACGCTCCGGACTCGGGGCGACCTGGTATTCCTTGACATAACCACCAATCGAGTTGATGTCGGTGACACCCGGCACGGTACGCAACTGAGGCTTGATGACCCAGTCCTGAATCTCGCGCAAATCGGTGCCGGTATAGGGTGTGCCATCGGGCTTGGTCGCGCCCTTGTCTGCCTCGACCGTCCACAGGTAAATCTCGCCGAGTCCGGTGGCGATCGGCGCCAATGAGGGAGTCAGTCCTGCCGGTAAACGCTCGCGGGCTTGCGCAACACGCTCGTTGACTAACTGGCGCGCAAAAAACAAATCGGTATCTTCATCGAAGATCACCGTTACTTGCGACAAACCGTAGCGTGACAGCGAGCGCGTTTGTTGCAATCCCGGTAGACCCGCCATCACCGTCTCAACCGGAAACGTAATGCGCTGCTCAGTCTCAAACGGGGAATAGCCCGGCGCGTAGGTATTAATCTGTACCTGTACATTAGTAATGTCAGGTACGGCATCAATCGGCAGCCGCTGGTAACTATAGATGCCGATAGCAATCAGCATCAAAGATGCAAACATGATCAGCACACGCTGTGCGATCGAAAACTGTATCAGCCGTTCGAACATACGCGCGCTTCGCTCAGTTACCGTCTTCGCTGGCTTGCTTCGCTAGCTCTGACTTGATGACGTAGCTATTTGCTGCTGCGTAAGGCGTGCCAGGTGCGAGCTCACTGGTGATCTCGATGTACTTACCATCGGTACGACCCGTCGTCACTGGACGTGGCACGAAGCGCTTGCCATCTCGCACAAAGATCACTTGTTGCGTACCGAGTGATTGCAAGGCATCGTTTTTGACGGTCACCGGCACTAGTGCCTCTCCCGCTTTGACCTCAACGTTCACAAACAATCCCGGGCGCCAAAGTCCCTTGCCATTCACGACCACGATGCGGGCCTTGGCCATGCGAGTTTGTTCACCCACCAGCGCACCAATGAAAGCAATCGTGCCCATGGTCTCGGCATCAAATGCAGTAGCACGTACTTTGACCTTGTCACCCACACGCACCATAGGCAGATCTTTAGCCGGGATATACACCTCGACCCAGACCGTACTGAGATCAGCGATGGTGAAAATAGGCGTGTCTTCTTTTACCGCCTCGCCAATCGACAGATTGCGCTCGACGATCACGCCATCATAGGGCGCAAATAACTCGAAACGATTCAGCGCTTTCGGGCTCATATTGACACCCAGTGCACGCAACTTCTGCATCGCGTTGTCACGCCGAATTTCGGCTTCTTCGACAGCGTGCTGCGCTTCCAAATAATCTTGCTCGGCGCTCACGCGCTGTTCCCACAAGCGCTTCTCACGCTGAAGCACCATCTTCACATGCTCAAGGTGACGCTCAGCACTTTGCAGTGCGCTTCGTTGCTCGGAAATCTGCTGACTCGAAAAAACCACCAGTAGCTGACCTTTATGCACCATCTGTCCGGTAGCTACCGCAACGCTCTCAGCTACACCGGGTACCCGCGGTACCACATGCACGGTACGGTCATCATTGAGTTGTACCTCGCCGGGAAATTGCAATACCGTGGTAATCCGCGCCGGCGCAACTGACTCAATTGTGATGCCGGCCGCTTTGGCTTGCGCGTCATCGATCGGCACCTCATTGGGCGTTGATTTAGCTGACTCAGCGCTCACATTCTTGGCGGCTGTTGCCTCGTCGACTTGCTGAGTGGTGCTGCGGTTCTTTGACAGAATCATGGCGCCGAGAACAACGCCAATCACCAACACCACCGCAATCGCTACCAGCGAAGAGCGACCGCATTGTTTGCCGATACCTTGTACGGGCATGGATTTTCCTTATCGCTCGTTGTCGGGCGTCAGATCACCGATCAGGCTCTCCAACTCAGCCTGGGCCCGATGAAAATTCGCCAACGCAATCAGGTACTGGGACTTGGCCGCAATCAGCGTTCGCTGCGCGTCCAGCACCTCCAAAAAACTAAACTTACCGTTTTCAAAGCCGATCGTCGCAGCCTCATAGGTACTACGCGCACCGGGCACGACTTCTTGACGCAGCAGATCGGCATCACGCCTGCGCGCATTCACATTCTCAAGCGCCTGCAATGCAGTCGCCGATAAAGCGGTTTGGGTGGCTTGCAGTTCTTCAGCGGCTTTATCTTCGCGCCGCAAAGCCTCCTGTAGATTACCTTGATTGCGATTGAATATCGGCAGCGGCACCTTCAGCGCGACCAAGGCCTGCTCGCCTGGTAGCTCAAGATTCCGTTTCACGCCAAGACTGACGGTAAAGTCAGGCACGCTGCGTGCCTGCTCCAGCGTCACCAGCGACTTGCGTCGCTCCAACTCACGTTGCGCGCGACGCAGTTGTGGCGCGCTTTGAAGCCGGCCGAGAATCAGATCAGCTGCCGGTGCTACCGGTAACTGCTCAACATCGCCGCTGGCCTCCGTAAAACTTGGCGCCGTATTTCCCCATAAACTGGCCAGCCGACGACGACTGTTACGCAGCTCGCTCTCGCTTTGGTTAAGCGTCACACGCGCACCAGCTTCAGCCACACGCGCCCGGGTTTCCTCGACCGGTGAGATCTTGCCCGCAGCAACGCGCTTGGCAGCGATGTCGGTGGCACGCTGCGCTAGTCGTACACTTTCTTCGGCTGTCGCTCGCAGCTCCTGTGCTGCTAGTACATCAAAAAAAGCGGCGATCACGGTGCTGCGCAATCGCAGCTCAGCGCTACCCAGATCAGCCAGCGCAACCTCGCGACCCAAGCCTGCTGAACGCACACGTGCTTCCCGTTTACCGCCGGTTTCAAATGGCACGCCGACTTCAGCCATCGAGGTACGGCCAACGCGACTGACATCATCGGCTTGGTAGTTAAACTCCGGATTGGGTCGTAGCGAGCCCTGTAATACCTGGCCCTCGGTAGCGCTCACCTCGCGCCGCGCCGCTGCCAGCGTGGGATTATGTTCAATCGCATACCGAATCGCCTGATCGAGCCGCAATGGTTCAGGCAGTTCGACAAACAAAGTCTGCTGCGCCAGCGCTGACGTGTACGAAAGTGACAGCGCAATTGCCAGCGCACGCCACCCTGTCATATTAGTCAAGCAACCGAAACACATCCTCTTTCCTCTCTCGCCGGCACTCAAGACAACACCTTTGCGTGCGCGGCAGTGTATCAGCCCGCGAGCACTCACTCCGGTATTGGGGCGGCCGCTGGTGCCCAAAATCAAGCGTTTTGCCGACTACCGCGCAGCAAATGGTCACGAAACACGCGAGCGATCGGCGACAGACGTTTGCCTCTCGGGGACACCACATGCCATTGCGAGTGCAAAGGGAAGCCCTGCACGTCCAGTGCCACCACTTCCTCCTTGGCTTGGCCGATGTCGAGCGCGTGACGAGACAGCACCGCGACCCCTAATCCGGCAGCGACGGCCTGCCGTATCGCTTCATTACTACCCAGCTCCATCCGCAGACCCGGCCTGAAGCTGTGCGCGTCGAATAGCTGCTCAGTCGCCATACGAGTGCCAGAGCCAGACTCGCGCAAAATGAATCGATCCGTCGCGAGCTTTTCCAGCGACAGCTTGCGCTTGTTGGCAAGCGGGTGGTTGGCGGCTGCTACCAGCAGTAATGGGTTGGGCATGAAGACATCATCGTCCAGCTCGATATCTGCGGGCGGCATGGACATGATGTAAAGATCGTCCAAATTGTCGCGCAGTCGTGCCACCACGCCATCGCGGTTTAACACCTGTAAAGAGATATCGATTTCGGGGTGCTGCTGACAAAACCCGCCGAGTAGCCTCGGCATGAAGTACTGCGCAGTGTTCACCAGCGCGACCCGGAGTCGGCCACGGGTAAGCCCGCGCATGGCGTCGA
>JAIXQV010000182.1 GCA_027485535.1 Oxalobacteraceae bacterium
GCCCGAGGTGTTCGGGCATCACGGCAAGGTGCGGAATGGCGCGTTGTCGGTCGGTGATGCGGTATCTACCAAGGTTGATGCGCATGTGCGTGCCGCGACTATGCGTAATCACTCAGCCACGCACCTGATGCACAAGGCACTGCGGCTCGTGCTCGGTGGGCATGTGATGCAGAAAGGCTCGCTGGTCGACAAAGACAAGACCCGCTTCGACTTCAGCCATAACGCACCCTTGACCGCCGATGAAATTCGCCGCATCGAGGCATTGGTCAATCACGAGATTTTGAGTAACGCGGCCACCTCGGCTCAGCACATGGGCTATGACGATGCGATCAAGGCCGGTGCGATGGCCTTGTTCGGCGAAAAATATGGCGATGTCGTGCGTGTGCTGGGTATTGGCTCATCCACCGAGCTATGCGGCGGTACCCATGTGGATCGTACTGGCGACATTGGCCTGTTCAAGATCGTGTCCGAGGGCGGGGTCGCGGCAGGCATCCGGCGGGTCGAGGCGGTCACCGGTGAGAATGCGCTGGCGCTGGTGCAATCACTCGCAGCGCGGGTGAATGAAGCTGCCGCTGCCTTGAAGGCGCCACCCGATGAGCTGAATAGCCGCATCGCGCAGGTACAGGAGCAGGTCAAGTTGCTCGAAAAAGAGCTCGCCTCGCTGAAAGCGAAAATGGCCTCTGGCCAGGGCGATGAGCTGCTGGCGCAAGCGATGGATATCCACGGCATCAAGGTGCTGGCCGCGACGCTGGAGGGCGCTGATGTGCCGACAATGCGCAGCGTGATGGACAAAATGAAAGACAAGCTCAAGACCGCCGCCATCGTGCTGGCGACCGTCAATGACGGCAAAGTCAGCCTGATCGCGGGCGTGACTGCGGATGCCACCGCCAAAGTGAAGGCGGGTGACCTGGTCAACCATGTGGCGCAGCAGGTCGGTGGCAAGGGCGGTGGCCGGCCCGACATGGCGCAGGCGGGTGGCACCGACCCGAGCGGCTTACCGGCAGCGCTGGCTTCGGTCAGCGGCTGGGTCGAGCAGCGGCTGGCGGGGTAGACGTATGGAATTTCAAAAAGACCTCGACGCCCGCGGGCTGAAATGTCCTTTGCCGATTCTTAGGGCGAAAAAAGCGCTGACCGACATGGGCAGCGGCGATGTGTTGCGAGTGCAGGCGACCGATCCCGGTTCGGTGCGAGATTTCAATGCCTTTGCGCGTCAGACGGGCAATACCTTGCTGTCGCATGAAGAGCATGCGCAGGCCGAGCCCAAGGAGTTCGTGTTCTACCTGCAGCGCAAATAGCCCTTGTAAGCCAATCAGGCTAGCCAAGCCAATAAGCGCGAAATTTCGGGTGCTGCGCTGCTTTACACCGGCCTTCTCGTTCCCACCTATAATTTCGCGGTTTACGTAAACGTCAATGAGCCCTTCGGGGGCGCACTCGAGGATTCCCATGAAAGTGCTGGTACCGGTCAAGCGCGTGGTCGACTACAACGTCAAAGTGCGCGTGAAATCTGATGGCAGTGGTGTCGACATCGCAAACGTCAAAATGTCGATGAACCCGTTCGATGAGATCGCGGTAGAAGAAGCGATGCGGGTGAGGGAGGCAGGCAAGGCCTCTGAGGTGGTGGCGGTGTCATGTGGTGTCACCCAGTGCCAGGAGACGCTGCGCACCGCGATGGCGATTGGCGCTGACCGCGCGATTCTGGTTGAGACAGCTGCCGATCTGGATTTGCAACCGCTGTCTGTTGCCAAACTGCTCAAGGCCTTGGTCGATAAAGAGCAACCGCAGCTCGTTATTCTGGGCAAGCAGGCGATTGATGACGACTGCAATCAGACCGGACAAATGCTCGCTGCGCTGCTCGGTTGGCCGCAGGCGACGTTCGCGTCCAAGCTGGTGATTGAAGAGGGCAAAGCCGTGGTCACACGCGAAGTTGACGGTGGACTTGAGACGATTTCGCTAACGCTGCCCGCTGTGGTGACCACCGACCTGCGTCTGAACGAGCCGCGTTATGTAACGCTGCCGAACATCATGAAGGCCAAGAAAAAGCCGCTGGATATCGTCAAGCCAGAAGAGCTCGGTGTCGATGTGTCTCCGCGTCTGAAGACACTGAAGGTCAGCGATCCGCCCAAGCGCTCAGCGGGCGCCATGGTGCCTGACGTCGCGACGCTGGTGGCGAAATTGAAGAACGAAGCAAAAGTTATCTGATTCTCGGCTAAAAAAAAGGAACACCCATGACTGCACTTGTCATCGCCGAACACGACAACGCGTCGCTTAAGGCAAGCACACTCAATACCGTCACCGCTGCGTCGCAATGCGCCACTGATATTCATGTTCTTATCGCCGGCCACCACTGCGATGCAGCCGCTGCGGCAGCTGCGCAGATTGCTCGTGTATCAAAAGTAATCGTTGCTGATAACGCTGCATTTGCCGATGGTCTGGCCGAGAATGTTGCTACCCAAGCGCTGGCGATTGCCAAGCAATACACCCATGTACTCGCGCCAGCGACGGCCTACGGTAAGAACATCCTGCCGCGTGTCGCGGCTAGTCTCGACGTTGGCCAAATCTCGGAAATCACCAAGGTCGACGCGCCGGATACTTTCGAACGTCCGATCTACGCTGGCAACGCCATTGCAACGGTTCAGTCGATCGACCCTATCAAGGTGATCACGGTGCGCGCCACCGGCTTTGATGCAGCAGCGGCGGGCGGTAGCGCTGCGATTGAGAAAATCGATGCGGTGGCCGATTCCGGAAAGTCCAACTTTGTCTCGCGCGAACTGGCGAAATCCGACCGTCCAGAATTGACCGCAGCCAAAGTGATTGTGTCTGGCGGGCGTGGCATCGGCTCGGCCGAGAACTTCAAGATTCTTGAGCCACTGGCCGACAAGCTGGGCGCTGCCATGGGTGCTTCGCGTGCGGCAGTTGATGCGGGCTATGTGCCGAACGACTGGCAGGTGGGTCAAACCGGTAAGATCGTGGCGCCGCAGCTGTATATCGCGGTCGGCATCTCAGGTGCGATCCAGCATCTCGC
>JAIXQV010000187.1 GCA_027485535.1 Oxalobacteraceae bacterium
GCCGACGCACCACAAGTATTGCAAGCGATGCGAGAGCAGACACAAGCGCAAGCTAAGCATTACCCCGCACCGACAAAATGTATCGACGCCGTCGAGGCTGCTGTGACGCTGCCGTTTGAGGATGGCCTGCGATTTGAGCGTGATTTGTTTCTGCAGCTTGTGCAAACGACCGAATCAAAGGCACTGCGTCACTCATTTTTTGCAGAGCGAAGCGCGACAAAAATCCCCGGTATCGGACCCGACACCACCCTGCGCGAGATACGCACAGCAGCAGTGATCGGCGCTGGCACCATGGGTGCGGGTATTGCGATGAACTTTGCCAACGCGGGCATACCGGTATGTATTCTCGAAACCGCACAAGCCGCGCTAGACAAAGGCCTCAGCACGATCCGCCGCAATTATGAAAACACCCTGAAAAAAGGTCGGCTAACCCAAGAGCAGCTCAATAAGCGCATGGCGCTGATCAGTACTACGCTCGACTATGAAGCGCTTTCCCAAGCCGATATTGTGATTGAGGCAGTGTTTGAAGAGATATCGGTAAAAGAAGCAGTTTTCCGCCGGCTGGATGAGGTCATGAAACCCGGGGCTATTTTGGCGTCAAACACCTCCACGCTGGATTTGGACAGAATCGCTGGCTTCACATCACGCCCGCAGGATGTGATTGGCATGCATTTTTTCAGTCCGGCTAATGTGATGAAGCTCCTCGAGGTTGTGCGCGGCAAAGTCACCGCAGATGATGTGCTGGCCACTGTGATGGCGCTGGCGATAAAAATCAAAAAAACTGGCGTGGTCTCCGGCGTCTGCGACGGCTTCATCGGCAACCGCATGATCGAGCAGTACCTGCGCCAGGCGTTCTTTTTACTGGAAGAAGGCTGTTTGCCAGCGCAAATCGATCAATCCATCGAAAATTTTGGTTTTGCGATGGGGCCGTTTCGCATGAGCGATCTGGCGGGCAATGATATTGGGTGGCATATCCGTCAGCGCCGGCGCGTTGAGCGACCGGACATGGTGTACTCACAGGTCGGCGACAAGCTGTGTGAGCGGGGCCGTTTCGGACAAAAAACCTCCGCCGGTTGGTATGACTATCAGCCTGGCGACCGCACCGCGCATGCCTCGGATGAAGTGAACCAGATGATCATCGCGCATGCCGCTGAGCTCGGCTTGGCGCGACGGGTGATTAGTGATGAGGAGATTATCGAACGTCTGATCTATGCCCTGGTCAATGAAGGCGCGCGCATTCTGGAGGAGGGTATTGCGTTACGCGCCTCCGACATCGACTTGGTCTACCTCACAGGTTATGGCTTCCCGCTATACCGTGGTGGTCCGATGTTCTACGCCAACTGTGTTGGCCTCGACAAGGTATTACTAGCGGTCCAGCGCTATACCAATGCGTCGAATGGTCATGCATGGCAAGTCGCTCCCTTGCTGCAGAAACTTGCTGACGACGGAAAAGTCTTCCAATAATCAATAGGGCGGAGGTTCGGCTCCGCTCATCAGCGCTAGTCAGGATGGAAAAAGCCCAGTTGTTGCACTGGGCTTTTTCTATCCTGACGCAACCCCCTAAGTTGCTCGATATGCACTTTCAGCGTGCAAGCTATCTGTGCTCCGAAATCGAATAAAAGAATTATTCAAGGGATGAACATCTGAATTCCGGTAACAGGGCTCGTCCTTCCTAAGTGTCACAAGACATTGATTGATGGTAACCGATGTAGACTCTTAAGGTGTTTAATGTGTCAAAGCTAGATACGACACTAATTATATTAATTCATCGAGAGAGGGAGGTTTCGTGAAAAAACTATTTTGGATTATTTTCTTGTTAAGTAACAATGCACTGGCTCAGGCTTTGCCGGAGCCAACATTTGAAGGATGGAAAAATCTGTCTCAAGAACAAAAAACAGCGTTGAGAGATATTGCGAATTCAGCGCACGCTGTTTACACAAACGGAGTACAAAAGCATTTTCAATCGGGTTTTAAGTCTTGCGAAAAAGGAGTGGCTGAGGTTTTAAACACGGAGATAAAAAATATCCGGGCAAATGTCTAAAAGCTAAATTCGAAGAAAGAGGTTACGGAAAAACTCGCCGAGGCCGAGCAGCTGAGCAAGACAATCGATTTTGTGTCACGCGTTCACTGCTTGAGCCGATCCATGATTGCCGTAGCCAGTATGAAAACTGGACTGGTTTCTCCTGTGATTGATGAGTGGATGCAAGAAACTAAAAACTTCCAATACGATGACTTGACCCAAGCAGCCATCAAACAAATTAATGAGCAAATTGGGAAAAAACACGAAGCCTTCATCCAGGGCGATATACAAATGATCAAGCTTACGGATGAGGAGCGACGAGACCTGAAAAAACGTTTAAAGCTCAGTGATGGCGATATTGCTGCGGCAGGAAACGTTCGGTTTCAGCGCTATGTAACTAGCTATAACGCTATGTACAATACTCTAAATGCCTATTTGGTTGAATCGGCAAAAGAGTTTGGATGCAAGATCAATAAGGGTGGTGAAAAGCCTGTGCTGTGCGAGTAGACAGTCTTTCTAGCAAATAGCCCTATGAATGAAAATCGGCGGCCTCTGCTCTTGGCAGCCGATTTTTTAGGTGCTGCCGTTCAGCGTTTCGGCAGGGCCATAGCTAACCTCAACCCTGCCTTTAACCCACTGCGGAGCGAATCGCCCGCTGACACCGATCACTTCAAAATCACAGTATCCGTAGTTTTGTATCAATTCAATTGTCAGGCTTAGTTGTCGCAGACAATGACGCTGTGCCTCAGGCCTAACCACCGGAAATTGTTGTAGCTTCGCTACGAAACAAAGTCGGGGGTATCACTGCTGCATTTTTATATCGCTTTTCATCACCATTGCTGTGCAGATCGTAGGCGATGGTCAATAAGATCGGGCTCCCTTTAATCACCTCAGAAAGGACCCGATGATGAACGGTTTGAAAAGCACACTCGCTACCGCATCATTACTTGCTCTGTTTACACAGGGTGCCGCTCATGCTACGACCTCAATCACCGATACGATCGACGTCACCGCGACTATCGCAGCTAGTTGCGCTATCAGCAGCGTCGCTGCTGTCGACTTCGGTACCAACTACAACCCGTCTAATACCTCACCGACGTATGCCGGTGGAGGGATCACAATTGCGTGTGTCAAGGGTACCCATCCGACCATTGCACTCAGCGGCGGCAATAACCCAGACACGGTGACCGGCGCAAGACGCATGACCAATACGTCGGTGCCGGGCGAAGTTCTGTCGTACTCGCTGTTCAAACCCACAGGCGCAGCATTCACCTGTACACAGACAGAAACTGAAACATGGGGTGCTTCAGGTCTGGCCGTGTTTGATCCGGGCCCAGCAGGCGGCTTTGCAGCCACCACATTCAGTATTTGCGGCAAGATCGATGCGCGTCAGGATGTCACCACCGGCACCTACACTGATCAGGTCATTGCAACCGTTACATTCTGATCATGAAGCGCCCGGCAGTAGTGGTTTCTCAGCGTTGCGTAGGCGGCCGGGCGCTGCTTTTCTTTTTGCTTTCATCTCGCATCCTCTTGCTGGCAACCTTGAGCGCAGTGGCATCAAGCGCATCAGCAGGTTCGTTTTCAGTCAACCCGGTTAGGGTAGAGTTCTCAGCGCAGCGAAGCAGCACCGTTCTGCAGGTAGAAAATACGGGTAATAGCGAGGTCACCGTCGAAGCCAGAACCTTTGCGTGGGGGCAGCCAGAGGGTAAAGACCAGCTGAGCGCTACCCGCGAAGTGATTGTCACACCCCAAGTATTTCGTTTGAAAGCAGGTGCTACTCAGCTGCTTCGAATTGGGGCATTACGAAAACCTGATCAATTCAATGAATTGCCATACCGCCTGGTATTGGAAGAAATTCCACCGCCACCCGCACCTGATGTCAAAGGCTTGCAAGTCGCACTAAGAATCAGTATTCCTGTTTTTCTGCGTCCACCCGTTGAAGCGAAAGACAAGATTGACGTTGCAATCAGATCGGAAAATGATCGACAACTACGACTGATCTTTGCAAATTCCGGAAATGCTTCGGCGGCACTCTCGAATCTAAGCATCTCAGAAGAAGAGTCGCCAGACGAAGTGATTGCCGCTCATAGCGGTGTCACCTATGTGCTTGCCGGACAGCGGCGTGAGTTGATCCTCGATAGCAAACGTTTTAACCCTGATAAAAAAATCCTGATTCGGGCGCGTTCTCCCGCAGGGCCTGTCGTAATTTATGCAGTGTCTTCGACCCCATAAAGCGGTTAGGCAGATTGGGAATCAGCCTCAGCTTCTCACCCTTTTACTCATCCCGCTGCTGCTCAGTGGGCTGGTGAGTCAAAACGCATTTGCGACGGTGCCTGACAGTTCGGTTTTCCCTAGTGACCCGTCGAATAACCCGTCCAGTGTCCCAGCGAGTGATATGGAGGTTTTGCTGGTATCGCTGAGGATCAATCAGCAGATGTTGCAGCAGCCTGTGGTCATGCTACGCAACGCATCCGGCGAATGGTGGACACCGGTGCCGGTGCTGACGCTGGCCAAGGTGAAAATCCCCGACGCCTCATTTCGGCGTTTCAATGACTCGGATTACATCTCGACAGCCTCGTTGCCGATCGAGGCATTGAATTTCGATGCTGCGACCTTGTTCATGGATATTCGCTTGAGTGCAGACGGGTTCACACTGAACCGGCTACAAACCCGGGCGACACAGCGCCCGGAAACAATCACGCGAAGCGCCGGTGCTTTTCTCAACTACGACTTCCTACTAGATCATGGTGAGGGTGGTTTTGGCCATGTGCTTTTTACGGAGCTTGGCGGCGCCATTGGTAGTGGCGTAGGTGTCAGCACCCAGATGTTGGTGAAGCGGCCGGACCTTGACCGCTGGCTACGCCTCGATAGCAGCTATGTTGTTGATGATCTCAGCACAGTCACAACACTCAGGCTAGGCGATGGGATATCTCGTCCACCGCCGCTGCTAGGGCGTCCGGTGCGTTTTGCAGGCTTGCAGTGGGGAACGAATTTTCGTATTCGACCCGACCTGATCACCGTGCCTGTCGCAACACTATCGGGTCAGGCGGCGCTACCGTCCAGTGTCGACTTGTACGTGAATAACGTTCTGCAGTCGCGCAACCCCTTGCCGCCGGGGCCATTTTCGATCACCACCGGACCCATGGTGACCGGCGAGGGGGAGGTCTTGCTAAAGGTGACAGATATCAGCGGGCAGGAGCAATTAATCACGCAACGCTTCTACGCCAGCACCTCATTACTCGCATCGGGCCTGAGCGATTACTCATTCGAACTCGGCGCGCTACGTCAGCGCTACGGCTTGGTGAGCAATGATTACGGTGACCTAATGGCCGCCGCCAGCTGGCGGCACGGCATGAATGACAAGCTCACTCTGGAGGCCGGGACCAGCGTTCAGCAATCCGGATTGGTCGGCGTACTCGGGGGTGTCGCTGCCTCCATGCCCGGCTGGGGTCTCGGCACCCTTGCACTCGGTATCAGCCGCGGTGATGCTGGCGCCGGTGCGCAGATTGCAGTCGGTTGGGAGCGTCGAAGCCAGCGTCATGGCATCGCACTGCGCTCGCAAATGGCGAGTAATGACTACCGGCAAACTGGTGTCGATGTCGAACAAACGCTGCGCCGGCTCGATAGTGTGTTTTACAGCTATCAATTGCCCGGTATCGGTAGCATGGGTTTGTCATGGACGCAGCAGCAGCGCATTGGCGCTGATGCGCTGGCGATTACCACTGCCAGCTTCAGCACACGACAGACCCCATGGGGCAGTTTGATTTTTTCGCTGTCGCGCCTGAAGGCAGATACGGATACGACCTCGTTTAACGTGTTTTGGTCGTACAACCTCGGTGGCGGCACCAGTGTGAGTGCTCAACATGCAGATACCAGTAACGGACCATCGCGCCAAGTCGTGCAGATTCAAAAAAGCCTACCCGCTGGCGAAGGCTGGGGATATCGCCTCCAAGTTGCGCAGCGCGCAGCGCAGCAAGCTGCGCTGTACGCACAGAATGATTACGGCGGCGTCATAATTGAAGCTGCGGAGCTGAATGGACAAACCCGTGAACGATTTGGTTTGAGTGGTGCCATTGCGACTTTGGATGGCCAGTGGTTTTTGTCGCGTCGTATCGATAGCAGCTTTGGTGTTGCGCGGGTACCGGGCTTTGCGAAGGTGCGTATCTATGTCGATAACCAATTAGCGGCGCGCACAAATACTGACGGCTATGCCTTGCTACCGAGGCTTTATCCCTATATGCGAAACAATATCTCGATTGAGCCACTGGATTTGCCGCTGGATACCGAGATCGGTCAGCTCAAGGTCAGGCCGGCACCGGCGTGGCGCTCGGGTGTACTGATTGACATCCCGATACGCAAGGTCTCTGCGGCAACGCTTAATCTGATCCGCGATGACGGTACACCGGTACCCGCCGGCGCGACTGTCGAGCTGCTGGCCGATGACAACACGCCAATCGAGAGTTTCGGTATTGGGCATGAGGGCCTGCTTTATCTGTCCGGCTTGCGTTTACAGAACCAGTTGCGCGCATATTGGCCGGGCGGGATGTGCACTGCACGAATTCCCTTTCGGCCGGAGCCCGGCAGTATTCCTTACTTGGGTCAGTACCCATGCCAGCAATCAGCGGCTCGTGAGGTTTCACGATGAAAAACCTGTATAAAAAAACACAGAAAAAACTGCGCTTGATAGAGATGATGGGTCTGTCGGGTTTAATGCTAGGGTTGAGCGCGCCAGCGACGGCGATGTTCTGCTATGGCGAAAGTGTGCCGCAATTTGTATTTGGCCAGTACGACCCGCACCATCATGAGCCGCATGACGTGCAGACCGTGTTCAGTATCCGTTGCACACCGGCTTATCGCGGTGAAGCCTTGAATTTAATGATTCGTTTGACCAACGCGAGTAATGGTCTATTGCGTATGCGTAATCTGGATACCGGTGAATGGTTGCAGTTTTCGGTGTACAAAGATCCGGCACGCTCACAACCGATTGATGCGCTCAATGGCTTGAGCTTGAATTTTCCGCTGATGGCGCCGACAACGCTGTCAATACCGGTCTACGGTCGAATTCCGGCAAGGCAGGATGTTTCGGTGGGTAGCTATCATTTGCCAGTGAGTATCACGCTCAGCTACTGAGAAGCGCTTATCTTGCTTTGCACGAGGGGCGATTCGCTGCTGAGCACCTTGGCTTGGCCGTTCGTACCGAGCGTGTGCAGGCTGACCGGCCGGCGCCAGATCTGAGCGATGTAGGCCACCACGCGCTCGGCTCGTGGCAAATCTAGGCCCCGCCCGTCCTCGGCAACATCATGCACCAGCTCCAGGCTGCCGGCGGTATGCATCGCCTTTACCGCTACGCGTGGGGCACCATAGTTGAACCTTGGTGCCAGAATAGCTTCGCGAATCGCATGGATGTCTTTGTCTGCGATTCGTATCCCGCCTTCATGATCAGCCTCGTAAACAA
>JAIXQV010000189.1 GCA_027485535.1 Oxalobacteraceae bacterium
CGTTATGGGCCGCGCGGAACAGGGAAAAAATATCCCTCGCGGTGGCGAGGGAGCGCATAAGTTAATGCGTTGCAGCAATAAGGTCAAGAAAATTCTTTTAAAAAAGCCAATGAAATCAAGCGTTTTAGCCTGTCATTGGCGGGTGGTACGACCCACCGGTGTGGCATTGCCGTTCCGGCAAGCCAGGCCGTGGGGTTCTAGCGCTTACAATGCGGCGCTTTGCAACGCTGCCTTCGTCCGAGCCGACGCCGACATGACTGACCACCCGACACTCCCCACTGCACCGCTCAAAAACCGCCTGTTGTGTATGGTGTACGAGGCGATGCTGCTGTTCGGCGTAGTGTTTATCGCCGGTTGGCTGTTCTCGACCCTGCTCCAGCAACGGCATGCGCTGGCGCTGCGGCACGCGCAGCAGGCGTGGCAGTTCATTGTTCTGGGTATTTACTTTGGCTGGTTCTGGACCCACGGTGGGCACACACTGGCCATGAAAACCTGGCGTGTACGGGTCGTTACGCGAACTGGGCAAGCACTCGGCTGGCCACGCGCCCTGCTGCGCTATTTGCTGGCGTGGCTGTGGTTTTTGCCCGGACTCGTGCTGGCTTGGTGGCTGGAGGCACGCGGCGCCATGCTCTTGCTGCTGCCGATGCTGAGTGCGGCGCTGTGGGCGCTGACCAGTCTGCTCGATCCGGATCGGCAATTCCTTCATGATCGGATTGCGGGCACGAGACTGGTATTAGGTGCTGCTGCGAAGGACCCTCTTGAAGGCAAACCGATCAGCGATCAGAGCAATCCTCAGACATGACAGCACGAATTCAACAACTCTGCGTCTACTGCGGATCAGCCACCGGCCATGATGCCGCCTATGCCGACTCGGCGCGAGCACTCGGACAAGAGATTGCGCGACGCGGTATGTCGCTGGTGTACGGCGGCGGCCATGTGGGTTTGATGGGCGTTGTTGCAGATGCGGTGCTGGCGGCGGGCGCTGAAGTTACCGGTGTGATCCCCAGCGCACTGATGGATAGCGAAGTCGGCCACAAGCGCCTGACGAAGTTACATGTGGTGAAGGATATGCATGAGCGTAAAGCCATGATGGCCGAATTAGCCGATGGCTTCGTCGCACTTCCCGGTGGTATCGGTACGCTGGAAGAGTTGTTTGAGGTGATGACTTGGCTGCAGCTGGGTTACCACAGTAAGCCTGTCGGGCTACTCAATGCGCAGGGGTTTTACGATGATCTGCTGCGCTTCATGGACAAGCAACGCGAGTCTGGATTCTTGAAGCCAGCGCATCATGCGCTACTGATCACCGATTCGAATATAGCCACGCTGCTGGATCGCATGATGGCGTTCAATATGCCGGATGGTGTGAGCGTGTTTAGCCGACGAGCGGCAAGCACGCTGGGGCCATGATCAACCCAAGGCCTGCTTAAAATCCTCAAGAAGGTCCTCGGTATCTTCAATACCCACCGAGACGCGAATCAGCGATTCTGCAATACCCATTGATGCGCGTCGCTCCGGGCCCATCTCATGGAAAATCGTATGCGCTACGGGTATCACCAAGGTCCGCGTGTCACCGAGGTTACTGGCCGGGACAGCGACTTGAAGTCGGTTCATGTAATCGAAACAGTCGATACCGGGTTTCAACTCGAAGCTGAGCATGCCGCCATATGCGCGGAATAACTTGGTGGAGATAGCGTGTTGCGGATGATGCGGCAAGCCGGGGTAATACACCGCCGCGATGCGATCATCAGCGTCGAGCATTTTTGCCAGCGCCAATGCATTCGCCGATTCGCGCTCAATGCGTAGCGCCATGGTCTCGGCACCTACTGAAATATGATGCGCGGCTTCTGGACCGAGCGCGCCACCAAAATCGCGTAGCGCTTTTGCACGTAGCTGTGCCATGCCCCAATTTTGCGGCGGGAAGCGTTTGTAACTGCTTGCGATATTTGGAAACTGTGTCCAGTCGAACAATCCGGTATCGGTCAGGCTGCCGCCCAGTGCGTTACCGTGACCCGCAATCGATTTGGTCAGCGCATTGATCACCAAACTTGCGCCAACAGTATTCGGTCGAAACAGATACGGCGAGGTCATGGTGTTATCGACCACATACAAAATACCGCGCTCACGGCATAAAGCACCGATACGCTCGAGGTCAGCGACTTGTGTACGCGGGTTGGCGATAGTCTCTACAAACACCAAGCGGGTATTTGGCTGCAAGGCGCGTTCAACATTGGCGACATCGGTCGGATCAACAAACGATACCGGCATGCCTTGCAGATCAACGGTCTGCCACAGGCTGTTGGTATTCCCAAACAGGAAGGATGAAGAAACGACATGATCGCCTGCGCGAAGTAAGCCCTGTGCCAAGGCGCCAATCGCTGCCATGCCGGTAGAAAAACATAGCGTGACCAGACCATCTTCCATGCGGGTGATCTTGTCTTCCAGCGCCGATACCGTCGGATTACCTTGACGACCGTAACGGTAGCCGGGCTTCTTGCCTTGAAATACTTCGGCCAGCTCACGTGCATCTTTGTAGCCGTAAGCAACCGCCGTGTGTATGGGTTTGTGCAGCGAGCCGTGCTCGATCGCTTTTTGCCGGTCGCTGTGCAGGATGGTGGTGGTGAACCCGAATTTCTGAGCTTTATCCATGAATACCGTGCTCGCTATTCACTCGGCACGTGCAAGGTTCAAGTTCAACTGCGTACGGACGATATCTTCCGCCACGATCTTCGGGTTCGCGCGCGCGTACTCGACACGATCGAGATACTCAGTCGAGATATCACCGGTGACGTAGTGCCCGTCGAAGCAAGAGGCTTCGAAACGCTTAAGCACCGGGTTCACATCGGAGATGGATTGCTTCATCGCTTCGATATCTTGATACACCAGCGCATCGGCGGTGATCTCGCGACAAACTTCTTCTTCACTGCGACCATAGGCAATTAATTCACCACGTGTCGGCATGTCGATACCGTAGACATTGGGGAATTTCACCGGCGGCGCGGCCGACGCAAAAATTACCCGATGCGCGCCGGAGTCGCGTGCCATCTGTACGATTTCTCGGCTGGTGGTGCCACGCACGATCGAGTCATCGACCAGCAACACACTCTTACCTTTGAATTCGGAGCCGATCGCGTTCAACTTTTGACGTACGGATTTTCTGCGCACACTATGCCCCGGCATAATGAAGGTGCGGCCGATGTATCGGTTCTTGATGAAACCCTCGCGGTACTCGATACCCAGCTTCAGCGCAAGCTGCATGGCCGCTGGGCGCGATGAATCTGGGATTGGCATCACCACATCAATGTCGCCTGATCGTAGCTCGCTTTGTATCTTGTCCGCCAGGTATTCGCCCATCTTCAAACGCGTCGCGTAGACCGACGCACCATCAATCACCGAATCGGGTCGCGCCAAATAAACAAACTCAAACGCGCAGGGGTTGAGGCTTGGGTTTTCAGCACACTGCTGATTGTAGAGCTTGCCGTCGTTATCAATGAAGATGGCTTCACCCGGCATCACATCACGCAGATAATGAAAGCCTAATCCCTCCAGCGCTACGGATTCGGATGCAACCAGATACTCCGGGCCCATCTCGGTATCTGCGAAGCCGATGCACAGCGGACGTATGCCATAAGGATCGCGGAACGCGAGCATGCCGTAGCCGGCAATCTGAGCCACTACTGCATAAGAGCCACGCACGCGCTTGTGCAAGGTCGAGACCGCATTAAAGATCGCGCTAGGGTCCAGTGACAAGCCGCTGGAGCATTGTTGGATCTCGTGTGCCAGGACGTTCAGCAGCACCTCGGAATCGGAATCGGTATTGATGTGACGGCGATCGTTCTTGAACAGATCGATCTTCAGCTGCTCGGCATTGGTTAGGTTGCCATTGTGAGCGAGCGTAATGCCGAAGGGCGCATTCACATAAAACGGCTGCGCTTCTTCTTCACTCGAAGAACCGGCTGTCGGATAGCGACATTGACCGATACCGGAATTACCGGGCAGCGAGCGCATGTTTCGAGTACGGAAGACATCACGCACCAAGCCGTTCGCCTTGTACATGCTGAAAGTGCTGCCGTGGTTGGTGGCAATACCTGCCGCATCCTGACCACGATGCTGCAGCAGCAACAAAGCGTCATAGATCAACTGGTTCACAGGGCTGTGCGAGACAACACCAACAATGCCACACATGGTGGGCTCCTTCAGGTTACCAAGCGGCCATGCGGCCGAAAATGCTTAGATCGCTTGAACGGTACCGTGTAGACCGAGCTTGTCGATACGCTTCGACATTTTCTCAGCCTCGTCGCGACTGGAAAAGGGCCCGACCCGAACGCGAAACCGATCGCCCTCTTTGGTCGTTATCTTCTGCCAATAGCCCTCGATACCGCCTCGCTTCAACTTTTGCAGCAATTCATCAACCTTCGCTTTGTTCGACACCGCTGCGACCTGCACGATATAGCGGCCCTTGTCTTTGTCAGCAGATTTCGCGGCATCGGTAGGCGCCGCGGCCGGCTTGTCGACCAGACTATCGACACGCTTTTCGCCAACGGCGACTGTGGCTGCTTTTTCGGTGCTTAATGCCGCGCTGGTTGCCGGGCTCTGCCCAGGCTTGGCATCAGACGCTGAGGACGCTGAGGATGCAGCATCAGCCGCTGCCTGCTTCGGTGCCTCAGGCTTCTGCGCTTCGGGCGGCGCCGCCTCGGGTTGCGTCGCTTGCGTGGGCGGCAGCGGCATCGGGCTGGCGTTCATCGTGGGCGCTTTGTCGCGCGGCGGAATCTGAATATTGATGTCTTGCGAGATCGGGCGCGGCTCGGAGTCAAAAATCATTGGCAGGCCGATTACTGCGGCCAGCACCAAGGCAGTGGCACCGATCAAGCGACGACGTGCACGCTTTTTCTCGGGCAGCATCGGATCCATGGGCTCGTCATCCGGCGCTCTGGCGCTACGCCGCGGCCGAACCGGCGTCTGGTCGTCGTCAGCATCCTGCTGTGATTTACCACCAAATGAGAACAAACCCATAAACCCGAGCGCGGGGAACAGTAACGACGACGATTTGTGCGCTTAGCGCACCGCCATCACACCGGCCACCGTAAGGAAAGATCCGAAGACAATGATTCTATCATTCTCGCCTACGCGATCCCGCGCCGCTGCATAAGCTTCGGCTGGTGTTCCAAAGCACTGAATACTTCGCTCGCCATCACCGCCGCTGCCAGCGACGAATCCTGCGCCCGTCAATGCTGAGGCCAAAGATTCGGCACTCGCGGCGCGAGGCAATGGCAAGTCGCAGAAGTACCAGTGATCAATTTTGTCTTTCAAGTGCAAAAGAATGCCGCTGACATCCTTGTCGGACATCGCACCGAACACCGCGTAGGTGTAGGGGAAGAAACCCATCTGATCGAGATTTTGTGCCAAGGTTGCGGCTGCATGCGGGTTATGCGCGACATCAAGGATTACGGCAGGTCGACCCGGCAATACCTGAAAGCGCCCTGGCAATTCAACCAGCACTAAACCAGCACGAATCTCTTGTGCACCAAGCGGCAAGCGATCCCGCAAGACCTCAAGCGCGGCTAATGCAGCGCTAGCATTCAATAGCTGATTCGCGCCGCGCAGACTCGGGTAGGCCAGCGCATGCCGGCGAACAGCACGGCCGCCATAGCTCCATTGCTGGCGATCACCCGAGTAGTTGAAGTCACGACCGAACAACCATAGATCAGCACCAATCGCATTGGCATGCTCAACCAGTGACTGCGGTGGTGAAGGGTCGCCACAAATCGCTGCGCGCTGCGGTCGGAAAATACCTGCTTTCTCGAAACCGATTTTTTCGCGCGTATCGCCCAAGTACTGCTGATGATCCAGGTCGACACTGGTGACAATGGCGACGTCGGGGTCGATGATATTCACCGCATCCAAACGACCACCCAAACCGACTTCCAAGATGACAGCATCGAGCTTGGCATCTGCGAATAGCTTCAAGATGGCCAGCGTAGTGAACTCGAAATAGGTCAGCGAAACATCGCCACGTACCGCCTCAACCGCTGCAAAGGCATCACACAACACGGCATCGCTAACGCTGCGCCCTTCGATACGTGCACGCTCATTGAAGTCGAGAATATGTGGCGAGGTGTACAAACCGACGCGGTAGCTCCCCTGCATGAGCATTGATTCCAGCATGGCGCAGGTCGAGCCCTTGCCATTGGTGCCGCCCACCGTGATCACGGGGCAGTCGAACCGTAGGTCGAGACGAGCGCCGACCGTTGCAACACGCTCCAGACCCATGTCGATCGCCACAGGGTGCATGGACTCAAGGTGGGCGAGCCATTGGTTTAATGACGGTGACTCAGACATAGCGGAATTCAGTAGCGAAGGGGCTGAATCCCGGC
>JAIXQV010000228.1 GCA_027485535.1 Oxalobacteraceae bacterium
CTCATACGCTTTGTGCGCTGATCAAAGATGATCAAGGCAAGGAAGTGGTGATTCCTCTTAATACGCCGGATGGTCGCCCGATTTTCATGAATCCGGACAATGCGATCGCTGAGGGATCGGTCAACCACTAAGCGCTATCGGTCTGCGCAGAAGTTGCGCTGGCCGCACCTTACGACAGACTTTACAAAAACCGATCGAGCAGCTTTCTTGATCCGCGATCGAGCGCACGGATGTCATGCACGCGGTAGGTAACGCCATGGCTATCCGTGATGATCAGTCCACCGTTGCGCAGCCGACGAATATCTTCCTCGCCCTTCAGCACAAAGCTGTTCAAGCCACGATCGGTCGTCACCGTCCAGGTGCTGGGTGTCGCAAACGTACTCACTTCGACTAGCCGATCAATCACAGGCAAAAACTCGCGCTGCGCGATCTCTTGCTCAATCATGGCGCGCGTTTCAGCGTCCAGCATACTGAGCTGATTAATGAAGACGAGCTCATGCCCATCGGTACTCAGCAGCGAGACTTGTTCACCCGGCGCGTCGATTGGAAAGGCTTGCGACGGCACGACACCGACATGCACCTCGCCTGCCTCATCGGTAAAGTTGAGTCGGCCATAGCTATCCCGGCGCAGCCGGTGCGCTACCGGCATCCAAGCCTTGCCGCTGGATTCTTCGATCATGCGGTCCCCGCTTTTGCCAAAGGAATTCTGAGCGGATCCGGTGTTTCATCTTCGGTGTCGACGTTGCGCGCCTGCGCCTCGTACAAGCGCCAGTAGGCGCCTTGCTGGGCTATCAACTCATCATGTGAGCCGATCTCGACCACCTCGCCACGCTCAAGCACAATCAACCGATCGGCTCGGCGCAATGTCGAGAGGCGGTGCGCAATCGCAATCGTGGTACGACCTTGAACCAGGTTATCGAGCGCTTTTTGAATTTCTTTCTCAGTCGCCGTATCGACTGACGAGGTGGCCTCATCCAACATCAGGATATGCGGATTAATTAGCAGCGCACGCGCAATTGAAATACGCTGACGCTCACCACCAGAAAGCCCCTGCCCGCGCTCACCCACGATCGAATCATAGCCATGACGTAGCCGCAGGATGAACTCATGCGCATGCGCGGCCCGCGCGGCAGCGATGACCTCGGCGCGCGTTGCATCGGGCTTGCCGTAAGCGATATTCTCGGCAACCGTGCCGTGAAACAGAAAAGGCTCTTGTAGTACCAGACCAATGTGACGACGATAGTCAGCCACCGAGAAGCGCCGCAGATCAATTCCATCGACAGTAATCGCGCCGTCGGTGACATCGTAGAAACGGCAGATCAAATTAACCAACGTACTCTTACCCGAGCCGCTATGGCCCACTAGCCCGATCATTTCGCCCTGACGAATCTCGAGATTAATACCCTTCAAAATTCGACGACTACCGTAACGGAAACCGACATCCCGCAGCGCGATAGTGCCGGGGGCGGTTGCAACGGGCACCGGGTTCGCAGGCTCGGGCACGCTCGAGCTATGGTCAAGAATATCGAAAATTCGCTTCGCACCCGCCGCTGCTTTTTGGGTATGCGACACGATACGGCTCATGGTGTCGAGTCGACCATAGAAACGGCCGATATACGCAATGAAGGCCACCAGCACGCCTACCGTCACACCGTGGTGAATCACTAGCCAGATACCAAAACCCCAGACGATCAGCAGCCCAACTTCCGTCAGCATGGTGACCGTCGGTGCAAACAAGCTCCAGGTGCGGTTCAGCTTGTCATTGACCGCGAGGTTATGCATATTCGCTTCGCGAAAGCGTTGCGACTCACGGCCCTCTTGCGCAAAGGCTTTCACCACACGAATACCGGGGATGGTGTCCGCAAGTACGTTGGTCACATCACCCCAGATACGGTCGATTTTCTCGAAGCCGGTACGCAAGCGGTCACGCACCGAATGGATCAACCACATGATTAACGGCAGCGGCAGTAGCGTGACCACGGTCAGCCAGGGGTTTATCGTAAAGAGCACCACGGTGGTCATCGCCAGTAGCAGCACATCGGTTACAAAATCGAGTGCATGCAGCGATAAGAATATACAAATTCGGTCGGATTCATTACCAATCCGCGCGATTAAATCGCCAGTGCGTTTGGCACCGAAATAATCGAGCGACAGCGTCATCAGGTGATTGAACGTCGCCGTACGCAAATGCGCGCCGATACGCTCTGATACCAGCGCGAGCAGATAGGTTCGCCACCAACCAAGCCCCCACGCCAACAGCGCCGCCACCAGCAAACCCGACAGGTATAGCACCACGTCTTGGGTATCAATCTGCGCACCGGTTTGCTGCGGGATCAGAATTTCATCCATCAGCGGCATCGACAAATACGGCGGCACCATCAGCGCCGCAGTCGAGGCTAGCGTGAGGAAGAAACCCAGCAGCAGCTGCATTTTGTAGGGCTTGGCAAAACGCCACAGGCGCAGCAGCACCCAAGTGGATACAGGCTCGAGCAGTTCACGATGGCAGACTGGACATTCCTCGCTCTGATCCGGCAGCAAGGCCTGACAACTCGGGCAGCGCGCACCCGACTCTTCGGGCGTCAGTACGTGGCCGCCACGCGCGGCCTGTACTTTTTCAAAATTCTGAATGAAACGCAGCGCACTCACCTCTTGCGCCAGCGTGAAACGCCAACGTGCCAAGGTGCCTTGATCATCATGCAGCGCGAGCGTGGCGACGCCTCCATGATCGCTGTGGTGCAGCGTGAAGGCCGGTTGAAGCGGCCACTCAGACCACCCCTCGCCATCTGAATGGCTTATCATTCGCTCGGTTGTTAGCAGCAAGCGGCTGGACGCGAATTGAAGCGCCGGGTTCAGATCCGGTTCCAGCGTGGCGAGTACCTGTTCATGCGCACGCAAAGGCGGGTTGTCCCGAAAATTGTGCGGCGTGGAAGTCGCGGCAGGTGCTACATGTGATGGGGCGCTAGGCGGCATGAATACGGAACCAAGTGTCGCGAGCTGATAATCCAGTGAATTGAACTGAAGCGGCTTGCTGCTGTCGCAGACTGCGCGCATTGTCGCCGAAGTCGGCCGCTTAGTCCTAACAATCCGACATCTTACCTTTTTGCCCGAACCCCGAACCGATGAGCACTGCAAATCCCGCTGTCATGCCGCCCGGCCCGTTTGAAATTCAGGTCCCGCGCATTACCTTCCTGCGTGGTCCGAATATGTGGACCTACACCCCGGTACTTGAGGCCTGGCTGGATCTTGGCGTGCTGGAGGAGTGGCCGAGTAACCGGCAACCAGGCTTTATTGACCGTTTGTTATCGGTTTTGCCACAAGTCGCCGCACATCACTGCAGCCCGGGCGTGCCCTACGGCTTCGAGCAGCGCCTGCGCGATGGCACCTGGATGGGCCATGTGCTTGAGCATGTGATTATTGAACTGCTCGAACTGTCGGGTCTGGAGGCCGGTTTTGGTCAGACCCGTGAAACCACGCGCTCTGGCACTTATCGCATGGTGTTCCGTGTGCCAGACGAGACCGTGGGCAGAACCGCGTTCGATGCTGGCCTGAAGCTGATACACGCGGTCATCAATCAGCAGCCATTCGAGGTCGAGCCCGAGCTGGCAAAAATCCGTAAAGCGATCGACGAGTATTACCTCGGTCCATCGACGGCGCATATCGTCGCCAGCGCCAAGAAACGCAAAATTCCGCATATCCGTCTTAACCAAGGCAATCTCGTACAGCTCGGTTACGGCGCGCTGCAAAACCGTATCTGGACGGCCGAGACTGACCTTACCAGCGCAATCGCCGAGGGCATCGCTGGCAACAAAGACCTGACCAAGGCACTGCTCAAGAGCTGCGGCGTACCCGTTCCCAATGGCGAAGTGGTGCATAGCGTCGAGGCCGCTTGGGAAGTCGCCGAAGACATTGGCTTGCCAGTCGTGGTCAAGCCGCGTGATGGCAACCGCGGGCGCGGCGTCATGCTCAACCTGCGCACGCGCGAAGAAGTTGAATCGGCGTATGCCATTGCGCGCGCTGAAGATCCTGATGTGATTGTCGAGCGATACATCGAGGGTGACGAGCATCGCGTGCTGGTGGTCGGTGGCAAAGTAATTGCCGTCGCGCGTGGTGAAAGCGCATGGGTCACTGGTGACGGGCGATCGACCGTGGCAGAACTCATCGAACAGCAAATCAACAGCGATCCTCGTCGCGGTAGCGCCGACATTCATCCGCTGGAAAAGCTTAACCCGATGACGAATAGCGTCATTCAGGGCAACCTGCAGCGACAGCGTCTGACGACCGAGTCGGTACCCGCCGCAGAGCAGCGCGTGCTGATCACCGCCAATGGCAATCATGCGGTCGAATGCAGCGATCTGATCCACCCCGACAATGCCTTCACTTGCGTGCTTGCCGCGCAAATCATCGGGCTGGATATTGCAGGCATCGACATCGTCTGCAAAGACATCGCGCAGCCACTCGAATCACAACGCGGCGCCGTGGTTGAAGTCAACGCCGGTCCCGGCTTGCTGATGCATCTGAAACCGGCGCAAGGTGAAGTACGACCAGTCGGTGACGCCATCGTCAGCCATCTGTTCCCGGAAGGCCAGCGCGGCCGTATTCCGATTGTTGGTGTAGCTGGCAGCGAGGGCACCACACCAATCGCGCGCTTGGTCGCCTGGCTGATGCAGCTATCCGGTGCGCGCGTTGGTGTTGCCTGCCGTGAGGGTTTGTTTGTCGGCGCTCGGCAGTTGGAGCGTGGTGATTGCGCGCACTGGGAGCCCGGCCAACGTCTGCTGATTAATCGAAATGTCGAAGCTGCGGTATTTGAAAATGATCCGATCTCGCTGCTGACCGAGGGCCTTGCCTACGACCGCTGCTGGGTCGGCCTGGTCGCCGACAGCAAGCCGGGACCCGGGCTTGATGAAGGGCTGATGACCGAGCCCGAGCATCGTTACAAAATACTGCGCACCCAAATCGACGTTGTCCTGGAAACCGGCGCCGCTGTGCTAAATGCCGATGATGAAACCGTGCTCGAGATGGCTAAGCTGTCGGACGGTGATGTACTGCTCTATGCGCGAGATGGCAAGCACCCTGCACTGGTTGCGCACCGCGAATCCGGTCGGCGTGTGCTCTATCTGGAAGATGGTTTTCTGGTGCGCGCTCACGGCAACGCGGTAGCCGACAAAATCAACCTAAGCCGCGACCTCAGCCCTGCCGCTTCCGCCGTGCCGCACGAGGCACTGATGGCTGCGATCGGCGCTGCATGGGCACTCGGGCTCGAGGCACAACTGATTCGAACCGGTCTCGATACCTTCGGCACCGTTCAACCCCAAACGCTGGTGATTGCATAACGTATGGAACTCAAACAAACGCGTGCCCTGCGCGGGCCTAACCTCTGGAGTCGCTACACAGCACTCGAAATTGAAGTCGCTTGCACGAATGACGAATGCGAGATCGATCAGCTGTCCGGCTTTCTCGACAAACTACGTGCGATCTGCCCGGGTGTGGCTGACTTACGCGCACCCGGCTACCACGGTCCACTCACCATAGCGCACGTACTGGAAGCAACGCTGCTGGCGCTACAAGCAAACGCTGGCTGCCCCTTGTCTTTCTCGCTGACGAATGCGACACCGGTACCGCAGTTGTACCAGGTGGTGGTGGAATACAGCGAAGAAGATGTCGGCCGACTCGCACTGAAATACGCGATGCAGGTGTCGCAGTACGTATTCGATCTGTGTCGCGGTCAACTTGCCGACCATGCACCCGCGCCTGATGTCGCCGCTATGGTGGCCGAGTTACGCGAGATGGATGAAGATAATCGTCTTGGTCCATCGACCGGTTCTATCGTGAACGCTGCTGTCGCGCGCGGTATTCCATTTCGGCGTCTGACCAGTGGCAGCTTGGTACAACTGGGCTGGGGCTGCAAGCAAAGACGTATTCAAGCCGCCGAGGTAGATTCGACCAGTGCAGTAGCAGAGACAATCGCGCAGGACAAGAACCTGACCAAGCACCTGCTAAACGCAGCGGGTGTTCCGGTACCGCAGGGCGCACCGGTAAAAACTGCCGAACACGCATGGGAAGTTGCGCAACGCATCGGCATGCCGGTTGTATGCAAACCGCAAAACGGTAGCCAAGGCAAAGGCGTTACCGTCAACATCATGAACCGTGAGCAGCTGGATAGGGCATTCGAGGCAGCGACGGTTGCAGCACGCGGCAAAGGTCCGGTGTTGGTTGAAAAATTTTTCCCGGGTAGTGATTACCGTTTGCTAGTAGTGGGCAACAAATTAGTGGCTGCTGCCCGGCGAGATCCGCCGCAGGTGATCGGTGATGGCAAGCACAGTGTGCGCGAGTTGGTAAACATCTTGAACGCCGATCCCCGCCGTAGTGAAGGTCACGCTACCTCACTGACCAAGATCAGTTTCGACGATATCGCAGTTGCCTGTCTCGCTGAAAAACAATTGACACCCGAATCCATACCCGAGGTCGGTCATCGCGTGGTGTTGCGAAATAACGCGAATCTTTCGACCGGCGGTAGCGCCACCGATGTCACTGACGATGTACACCCCGAAGTCGCCGCACGCGCTATTGATGCCGCTGCGATGGTGGGCTTGCATGTGTGTGGCGTAGATGTCGTGGTCGAGAACATCATGCGCCCGCTGGAAGAACAAAACGGCGGCGTGGTTGAGGTCAACGCAGCGCCGGGCTTGCGGATGCACCTGACACCTTCATATGGCAAGGGCC
This sequence comes from Oxalobacteraceae bacterium, assembly GCA_027485535.1. Lineage (GTDB taxonomy): Bacteria > Pseudomonadota > Gammaproteobacteria > Burkholderiales > Burkholderiaceae_D > Pernthalerella. Next base: position 6,721 of record JAIXQV010000228.1, read on the forward strand.
GCAACATTGGCGAAGCCGTCATCCAGCAAATGTTTCGACAAGGTGATGATGCACGGATTCCTGTTGTTGCAGTCACCGGCGTGAATGGTAAAACGACCACCACCCGACTCATCGCTCATGTGCTGGCGACCAAAGGTCTGTGTGTCGGCATGACGAACACCGATGGTGTGTATGTCGGTGGCCGACAGACCGATAGTGGTGACTGCAGCGGACCCAAGAGCGCACGAAGTGTACTGGCGCATCCGCATGTCGAGGCCGCGGTATTAGAGACAGCGCGTGGCGGCATGTTGCGCGAGGGTCTCGGTTACGACAAATGTTCAGTCGCTGTCGTAACCAATGTCGGCGAAGGTGATCATCTCGGCCTGAATCATATGCACACCGCCGAGGATGTCTCACGCATTAAACAAATCGCTGTGCAAAACGTCTCGCCGAATGGCTATGCGGTGTTAAACGCCGCTGATCCGCTAGTCGCATCCATGGCGCCGCACTGCCCCGGCAAGGTGATTTTTTTCGCACAAAGCCCGACCCATCCAGTGATGGTCACACACCGCGCACGTGGTCACCGCGTCGTGTACGTCGAGAACGCTGACATCGTACTTGCTGAAGGCGCTCAGCATCATCGTATGAAGTTGGCCGACGTGCCGCTCACCTGCGGTGGCGCACTCGGATTTCAGGTCGAGAACACGCTGGCAGCCGTCGGCGCCTGCTGGGCGCTCGGACTGCCCTGGCTGGAGATCGTCGCTGGTCTCAAGAGCTTTAATAACGATATCAAGGGTGCGCCTGCACGCTTCAATCAGATGGCTTATCGCGGCGCGACCGTGGTCGCAGACTATGGTCATAACCCACACGCCATGCGTGCATTGGTCGCTGCCTTTGATGCCATGCCCGCAGCGGAAGGCATGCGTCGCACGGTGGTGATTAGTGGTGCAGGTGATCGACGTGATGAAGACCTGCGCGAACTAACCCGCGTGCTCGGCGCGGCGTTCGACAACGTGATTCTTTACGAAGATGCCTGCCAACGTGGCCGCGAAGATGGCGAAGTGATCGGGCTATTACGCGAAGGGCTTGAAGGCGCGAAACGCGCCTCTCACATTGAAGAAATTCGCGGTGAGTTTATCGCCATCGACCGCGGGCTTTCGCTTCTGACACCGGGCGACCAATGTCTGGTGCTGGTGGATCAGGTACACGAGGCACTGGAGCACTTATCGCAACGTGTAGCGGCAGGATAAGACAGGATTCCTGAAGCTAAAGCGGAAACGCTTCTCCGCCAGCGGCAAGTCTTTGCCGCTCAGCGTGCAAATTGATATGCGGGCTGAGCGGTAAACCGACTGGAACGGAAGTTGCGTAAACCCAGCCATTCGCTATGTCCGAAAGACAGACACAAGGCCTATGGCAACCTCGATTTCAAGCCCGACGAACGGCGCCGCTGCCGTGGCAGAGCTAACGCCAACCCCGACGCTGCAGCAGATGAGGACGCAGCTGACGGCTGCGTTGCAGCGCATTGCCAGCACAACCACCGATAAGGATCTCCAGAAGACCCTGAAAGATGTGAAGGCCACCGACCCGTCACCCAAAGGCTTTCCGGCGGGGGTGGGCTGGGCCAACGCGTATCAGATGGTCGCGCGCCGCATTGAAGATAACTCGCCCGCGACGCCGGGTAACTTGGTACTCTCAGAAGACCTGCTGAACCTGAACCTGCAGGCCACCAAAAAGCTCAATGCGCTCGGAGTCACTGATTTATCGCGCTTCCCGCGCGGTACCTCGGTCAGTGGCGCGATCGACGCGCTTTACAGAGACTCCACCAACGGTGTGCTGGTCTCGGAGTTTGCTAAATCCGGCATCTATGATCTGACTGCATTCCCTGCGGGGACATCCGCCTTTGCGGCCTTCAAAATGATCGAAGACCCGCAAAAACCTGGCGAGATCTCCACCGATGTGTACCGCAACTACAAAGCGGCGACCGGGGCACTGAAAGCACTTGGCATCACCACGCTGGTGAACTTCCCGCGTGGTACCACGGTGATTGAGGCGCAGAACACGCTCCAGCCCAAGGCCGAGACTATGTTGGATATGCTCGGCATTCCAAAAGCCAAATACGGTGATTACTTCACCGACAGCAAGATCGACCCGCTCAGCGCGTTATCAGTATTGGTGCAATTGCCGAACTCGATCACTAAACTGAATCCGCTCGACAGAAGCAAAATAGCTGCACTACCTGCCAGCGTTGCCGCTGCCCCGGAGTTGGAGCGCGGGCGCGAACTAGCACGGCAGGCAAACGCGGCAAAAAATCTGGTGGCATTGGGCTACGACAGCGTCGCACCTTTCGCCAGCATGGCGCGATTTGCTGGAAAAACCCTCAACCCGCTCGATGCCTTCACCACCGCCAAGCTAAAACCGGCACCGCTGGACCTACCTCGGCCCACCGCCACCAATACCGAGCGACTGTTTCAGCCGACGCCTGCTGAGCTGAAGCGTAGTTTTGGACAACCTAACCCTGTCACCAAATCAGTATTCACCCCGCCCTCGAGCCAACGGGTAACGCCAAATCCGCCCGCCACTAACGTCACCGTGGTGAATGCCGCCTGGGTGATTGCATTCAATCAAAAATTCTGGGGCGCCCGGGGCGGCTGATCCGGATTGTTGTTTTTTTTAAAATCGTTTGATTTACTTCGTATTTTACGAAGCTAGGTCTCGATTACCTGACGGAAAAACTCTAGATTTCCTGACATAATCGCAAGCTGTTTCCGACAGATCCGCGATGATGACAAACCCTTTGCCGGTGGCACCGCCACTTACTCACTCGAAGTCAATTGACCCAAGCATTAAGCCGACCCCTATAGCAAAGCAGCGTGCCGCTGGTTTCCGGCTCGGTGTCGTCGTTGCCACCTTAGTAAGCGCCTGGCTATCGTTGAGTATGCCGCTCGCGCGAGCAGAAAACTCGGCGGTTGCTGAAGCCAAGCTTGTCACGGTCGACGAGCTGGTCAATACCATTCTGCAACACAACACGGGTTTGAATGCTGCTCGCCGCGCGATCGACATCGCAACGGCGGGTGTCACCACTGCGGGCGCCTACCCCAACCCGCGGCTCGAGTTAAACGGTGGCCGAGGCTCTGCGATCACCCCGGGCACCACCAGTGGCAGCATTGTTGGCGTTGGTGTTTCGCAGTTGATTGAAAACCCCGCCCTGCGCAGTGCGCGTATCAACAGCGCGCTATTCGCCGAGCAAGGCTCGCAGCAAGCCTACGCCACGACACGGAATGAACTAGTCGGTTTGGTCCGCCTGCGCACCAATGAATACCTGCTGCGAAAACTGCAGGCACGTGAAGCTGCCGAGTCGCTGTCCCTGCTGGAACAAATCCGTGAGCGCATCAAGGTGCGCGTAGAAACCGGCGAGACCGGTAAGCTGGATCTAATCCGCGCTGATGCAGAAATCATTAATGCACGTCAGCGCGAAGAGACTGCGCGACTACAAATTGCGCAGTCCGCCATCACGCTCAACCGCTTGGCAGCCGGCATGTTGCCAGTGCGTTGGGAGCTGGAAGGCAATCTGGAGGAAACCCGCGTCTTACCTGCGCTGGATCAATTAAAAGTAGAAGCCGTTCAATTCAACCCCGAGGTACGACTGCTCGAAGCCGAACTCGATCGGACTAAGTCACGCGTTGAGGAAGCCGCTGCCAGCGTGATCCCCGGTGTTGAGCTACGCGCATCACAGCTGCGTGAACCTGATCTTCGTAACGACATGATTGGTCTGTCGGTGCAGATTCCAATTCTCGATCAGCGTCGCGGTCCCAAGGCCGAAGCTGCTGCCGAGCGCGAGCGCACCCGCGGTAGGCTCGAGGGTCGCCGAGCAGAGTTGGTACAGCAACTTGAACTCTCACGTCGTGCAGTCGATATCGCGACGGTGCGTGTCAAAGCCTTATCCGAAGGTGCAGTTCGTTCGTCAGAAGCAGCGTTGCGTGTTGCCGAAGCAGCTTACCGTTTTGGTGAACGTGGCATCCTCGAAGTGCTTGATGCGCAGCGTGTCTTGCGTGCCGTCAGACAAGACCTGCTGCTGGCGCGTTATGAATTGCAATCAGCCTTAATCGAGCTTGACGTACTCACCGGCCGCTATGCCGCAGAAAAATAATCCTCCCCTGACTAAAAAGCGAAGCGCAATGAAACCTTTGCACGCATTCACCCTACCCTCACTGCTTGCAGCCATGCTGCTGCTGGCTGCTTGTGACAAAAAAGAAGCACCCAAGGCCGCCGGGGCAGCAGCGCCCGCGGGCGCCCCCGCAAAAGCGGCAGCCAAGCCCGCCGATCCGATGATCGTCGAGCTTACGCCCGAGATGACCAAGGCCTTCCGTGTCGAGCCCGCCACCATGGCCGATATCGCAGTCGAGCAAAAGGTGGCTGGAAGAATCGAAGCGAATGAACGCTTGACGATGCGTATTGGCTCCTCGGTCACCGGGCGTGTCATACAAGTGTTTGCCGAAGTGGGTGATCGCGTCCAAGCGGGTCAGTCACTCGCCACGCTATCGAGCCCAGAACTGACCAATGCGCAGTTGTCGTATCTGCGTGCTTTGTCGATGTCTAGCTTGGCAGAACGTGCGGTTGAACGTGCCAAAGCGCTGGTAGCCGCCGATGTGATTGGTACCGCAGAGTTGCAGCGGCGCGAGGTTGAGCTATCGGTCGCACGTGCAGAAATGCGCGCAGCGCATGATCAATTACGCTTGATCGGTCTGCGTGAAGAAACTATCGAAAAACTTCGTCAGACCGGCGCGATTGCCAGCGAAGTCAATATCCGTGCAACGCGCAGTGGCGTGGTGATTGAGCGTAAAGTCAGCCAAGGTCAGGTAGCGCAGCCGGGTGACCCGATGTTTACCGTGGCCGACCTGTCCAATGTCTGGGTAATTGGCGCGCTGCCGGAGCAAGATGCCAACTCGGTACATATCAACCAGCAGGTCGATGTCCAAGTATCCGCGCTCGGCGCCCAGAAACTTAGCGGCAAAATCGTCTTCGTGAGTGACACCGTACAACCGGATACGCGTACTGTACCCATTCGTACCGAGGTCAAAAACCCGAAATTCGAACTCAAGCCACAGATGCTCGCCACGCTGACGCTAAGCGGTATTCGTGTCAAACAACTTGCCGTACCTGCCACGGCGGTGGTGCGCGAGAACGATAAAGACTACGTGTTCGTCAAACTCGCTGAAAACCGATTCCGGCTGACCGAAGTGACGCTCGATCCCGCGGCCGGTGAGCTGCGTCCTGTGCGCAAAGGCATTGATGAAGGCACACCCGTCGTGGTGGATGGCAGCTTCCACCTGAACAGCCAGCGCAAACGCGCCGAGCTGGAGTAAGCCCATGAATGCACTGATCAAGGCAGCGCTGTCACAGCGCCTGTTGATGGTGGTGATCGCGTTCGCGCTGGTCGGTTTCGGTCTGCGCGCCTCGATGAAACTGTCGGTGGATGCATTCCCCGACGTCACCAACATACAAGTCCAAGTAGCCACCGAAGCACCCGGACGGACACCGGAAGAAGTCGAGCGCTTTGTCACTGTGCCGGTGGAGATCGGCATGACCGGCTTGCCCGGCCTGACCGAGATGCGCTCGCTGAACCGAAATGGCCTGTCGATTGTGACGCTGGTGTTCACCGACAGCACCGATGTTTACTTCGCGCGCCAGTTAGTCATGGAGCGTCTGATGGAAGTGCGCTCGCGCTTGCCGGCTGATGTCACACCGATTCTCGGCCCGGTATCGACAGGTCTGGGCGAAGTATTTCAATACACCCTCGAACTCCCCAACGACGGCAAAAGTAAGCTAAGTGAAGCCGAGTTGATGGAGCGGCGCTCGATTCAGGATTGGGTGGTTCGCCCCATGTTGCGCTCGATCTCGGGCGTGGCGGAGATTAACTCGTTTGGTGGCTACGAGAAGCAGTATCAAGTGCTCGTCAATCCGGATCGACTACGGCACTACCAGCTAAGCATGGACGAAGTACGTACCGCGATCGCTGCGAATAATGCCAACTCTGGTGGTGGCATTCTGCCGCAAGGCGCGGAGCAGTTTCTGGTGCGCGGCGTGGGTCTCGCACGCTCGGTTGAAGATATCGGCAACATCGTGCTGAAGGAAGAGCGTGGTGTTGCTGTGTTCGTGCGAGATGTCGCTCAAGTCAAAATCGGCTCTGCCGTGCGAATGGGTGCAATCGTCAAAGATGGTGTGACCGAAGCGACCGGGGGCATCGTGATGATGCTCAAAGGTGGCAATGCCAAAGAAATCGTCACCCGTATCAAGCAGCGTGTCGCTGAAATCAATAGCAAGCAAATGCTGCCGGGTGGATTACAGATTGTGCCCTTCTACGACCGTACCGAATTAGTCGATGCTTCGCTCTGGATGGTCGGCAAGGTCTTGATCGAAGGGGTGATTCTGGTGGTGGTGGTGCTGTTCATCTTCCTAGGTGATCTGCGCTCGTCATTGGTTGTGATTGCTACGCTGGTGATCACCCCCTTGGTCACCTTCATGGTTATGAACAAGATCGGCTTGTCGGCCAACTTGATGTCTCTGGGCGGATTAGCGATTGCCATCGGTTTAATGGTCGATGGCACGGTGGTGGTGGTTGAAAACGTGTTCCATAAACTAGGGCACGCCAAACCCGAAGAGCGCTTGAAAGTCGTGCTGGAGGCAACGATCGACGTTGCTAAGCCCACCATCTACGGTATCTCGATCATCATTCTGGTATTCCTGCCACTGATGACCCTGACCGGCATGGAAGGAAAAATGTTCGGCCCGCTGGCGCTCACCATTGCGATTGCTTTGGCAGTGTCATTGGCGATATCGCTGTTTCTCTCGCCAGCGCTGTGTGCCTACATCTTGAAAGGTGGTGCCGATCACGACACCAAGCCGATCGCTTTCATGAAGCGCTACTACCTCAAGATGCTGAATGCGGCGATGGCTTCACAAAAGAAAACAGTCGCCGCTGCTGTTGCATTATTGCTCGCTTCGTTTGCGCTATTTCCTTTCCTCGGCAAGAGCTTCATCCCGATCATGAAGGAAGGCTCGATCACGCCGACCATTATTCGTATGCCAAGCATTGCGATTGATGAAGCGGTCAAAATTGACATGGAGGTGATGAAAATCGTCAGCCAGGTTCCTGGCGTCACCAAAGCGATGTCAGTGCTGGGCCGCGGTGAATCACCGGCTGACCCATCGGGACCGAATGAATCTAACCCGATTGTTTCCATGGATCCGGAATCTGGTCGACGCCAGGTCGAGATCGAGGAAGATATCCGCAAAGCGCTGACCCACATTCCGGGTGTTCAGATTGTGATGAACCAACCGATTGCGCAGCGTGTTGATGAAATGCTGACCGGTGTGCGTTCGCAGTTGGCAATCAAGATATTTGGCGATGACCTGAACGAGTTAAAGCGCTTGTCCGAGCAAGTCGCACAGATCGTCAAGACGGTTCCCGGTGCGCGTGATATCCGGGTGGATCGCTTGTCCGGGCAACAGACCCTCACCATCGATATCGATCGTCGCGCGATTGCACGTCACGGCATTAATGTGGCCGATATTCACACCATCATTGAAACAGCGATTGGTGGCAGTGAAGTCAGCCAGCTGTATGAAGGTGAGCGACGCTATGCGATCCAGCTGCGTTATCCCGAGAGTTTCCGTAACTCGGTCGATATCATTCGCGAGACCACACTGCGCACGGCCGACAACGCACTGATTCCGCTGGAGAGTGTCGCCACGATCAAGGTGGTGGATAGCCCACCGATGATCAACCGCGAATTGGGTAAGCGCCGCGTTGTGGTGGGCAGTAATGTGGTCGATCGCGACCTGGGTGGCTTCGTGGCCGAGGTGCAGCAACGGGTTGAAGCCGAGGTCAAACTACCCGAGGGCTACTACTTCTCCTGGGGTGGTCAGTTCGAGAACATGCAGCGCGCCATGGGCACCTTGATGGTGATCGTGCCGCTGACGGTAGTTGCCATCTACTTCCTGCTGTTCATGATGTTTAACTCGGTACGACTGGCGGGGCTGATTATTACCGTGCTGCCGTTTGCGTCGATTGGTGGCGTGTTCGGGCTTGCAATCACTGGTGAATACTTGTCCGTACCGGCCTCAGTAGGCTTCATCGCGCTGTGGGGTATCGCGGTACTGAATGGTGTGGTGCTGATCACCTATGTGCGTAGCCTGCGCGAGGACGGTGTGCCACTCGACCAAGCCTTGCGTGATGGTTGCGCACAGCGCTTCAGGCCGGTGATGATGACCGCCACTGTGGCTTTACTCGGTCTGGTGCCCTTCCTGTTTGCCACCGGCCCCGGCTCTGAAGTACAGCGCCCACTGGCGGTGGTGGTGATTGGTGGATTGATCACCTCCACGCTACTCACGCTGGTCGTTCTACCCGTGCTGTATCGCTGGTTCGAGCCGCCCGTCATTCCCAAAAAGATCGGCGACGAATTCAGCTAATCAAATCAAGGCCGGGCCGGAGTTCTCATTCTCCGGCCCGCGCCGTTCGCACCAAGGTTTCCATCGCCGCAGGTTAAACTCCGCGTGATGGAAACTTCTCTCCCACCCGATCAAATATCCGACGCGCCGGCGACACGCACCGAGCGTGAAGCGAAAACCGTCTTGCTGCTGAATGCCAATGCAGCCGGTGGCCGCGCAGCAGCTTACAAACGGCAAATCGAAGAGCACACAGCAAAGCTGCCACGGCGGCCCATGCTGTTTGTCAGTCGCGACGCACAAATGGCGATTCGTTTAATCGATGCATTACCTGCGGGTAGCCGAGTGATTGTGTTTGGTGGCGATGGCACGGTGAATCAACTCCTGCCCTCGCTATTGGCCGGTGGTCATACGCTCGGCATAGTGGCAGTTGGCAGCGGTAACGACACCGCGCGGGCCTTGGGTGTCGACCGTATGAAATGGCCCACTGCGCTTGATCACGCGCTGCAAGCCGCACCAGAGAATATCGATCTGGGTGAGATCACGTATACCAATGCGCGCGGCTTCACCCAGACCAAACTGTTTGTGTCGAGTTTCTGCGCAGGCTTCGATGCCGCGACTGTTCAGCAAACACAGTCGCTGCCTACTTGGTTAGGTGGCATGCCGCGCTATATGCTGGCGACCTTCGTCATGCTTGCGACGCTCGACAGCTTCGATCTGCGAATTTCCATCGACGGTAAAGCCATTCATGCTGGCCCCGTGCTACTGGCGAGTGCACTGAACACCGCCACCTATGGCGGCGGTATGCAAATCGCCCCCAGCGCATTGATTGATGATGGCGCACTGGATTTGATGATCGCCGAACGTATGGGTTTAATGCGCGTGCTGTCGCTGCTGCCACGCATGCTGGTCGGCCGCCACCTGGGCGAGCCCGGCGTCATCCATCAATGCTTTGGTGATCTGCACATCAAAGCGCAGCAGCCCGTACCGATGGCTGCCGATGGTGAATATCTCGGCGAAGCCATCGAGGCCAGCCTTCGTATCAAGCCGGCACAGTTGCCTGTACTGCGCGCGCAAAGCGCTCAGGGCTAGATACCTGCCAATCGCTACGGAACGGCTCCGGCAAGTTCGGTAGCTGTGCCTCATCCAGTAATACGCCGTGTTCAAGTGTAGGAATCTGTGAGGCCAGCGATACCGCACGACCATCGGCATCACGCACCATCACGTAGTGCGGCGTAATCTGTTCTGGATGCTCCAAGCCAGCCGCACCCATCAACTCAGCAAACGCCTCGACAGTTAAATCATGGAAGTTTTTAACGCGCGTTGCTTTGTCTGGCACCACTAAGGCACGTTGACGATCTGGGTCTTGGGTGGCCACACCAGTTGGGCAGTGATCGGTATGACAAGCGCGCGACTGAATACAACCCAACGCAAACATGAAACCGCGCGCCGAATTACACCAGTTAGCGCCGAGCGCCATCGCACGTGCCACATCAAAGGCTGAAATGATTTTGCCGGAGACACCAATCTTCAGCAGGTCACGCTTGCCAACACCGACCAAGGTGTTGTGCACCAAACGCAAGCCTTCACGCATCGGCATACCCATGTGATCGCTAAATTCTACGGGTGCTGCCCCGGTACCCCCTTCGCTGCCATCAACCACAATGAAATCCGGCCAGGTATCTTCTTTCAGCATGGCCTTCACAATGCCAAACCATTCCCACGGCTGACCAACACACAGCTTGAAACCTACGGGCTTACCACCTGACAGCTCGCGCAAACGACGAATAAAATCCACCAAGCCCTCTGGCGTCGAGAACTCGCTATGCCCAGCGGGTGAAACACAATCCTGCCCCATCGGCACACCGCGTGTGCTGGCGATCTCCGCGGTGACTTTCGCAGCAGGCAGCACACCGCCATGACCCGGCTTGGCGCCCTGCGAGAGTTTTATCTCGATCATTTTGACTTGCGGCGATTGCGCCTGCTGCGCAAACTTCTCTGGGTCGAAGCGGCCTGCTGAATCACGGCAGCCGAAATAGCCCGAGCCGATTTCCCAGATCAAATCGCCGCCATGCTCACGGTGATACGACGAGATCGAACCCTCACCTGTGTCATGCGCGAAGCCACCCATCTGCGCACCGCGGTTCAAGGCGCGAATCGCATTCGGCGACAGCGAGCCAAAGCTCATTGCCGAGATATTGAACACCGATGACGAATACGGTTGCTTGCAGTTGGGGCCACCGATCTGTACCCGGCAAGTCACTGCATCGGCATGCTTGGGTGCCGCCGAGTGAATGAACCACTCACTGTCGCTGGCATACATCGAACGAACGGTGCCAAAACCACGCTTATCGTTTTGGCGTTTGGCGCGTGAATACACCATGGCGCGCTGATTACGTGAGAACGGCAGATCTTCTTCATCGCTTTCAATAAAATACTGCCGAATCTCTGGCCGAATATATTCCAGCATGAAACGCAAATGGCCGGTTACAGGGTAATTGCGCAAAACCGAGTGATGCGTCTGTCGGTAATCCTTCCAACCCACGATAAACAGCGCGAGCGATAGTAGCGATAACCAGATCGATATCGGCAGCAATAGAAACACGCCAAAACCGGTTAAGACCCATGGCAGAAAACGTGTGTATTGCATCATTGATTGTCCCCTTGCTTCATCCCGATAAAGGCCGGGATCCAGAAAATTTTTGACTAGTTAAACGCCACCGATACCGACGGATCACCCGGCAACCCGATGTACTGAATACGCACCCGCATACCCGGCTTGGTTGGTTGCGCTGGAATCAAACTACCCAAGCTCAAAAGATCACCTTTTTGCAAGGTGATGCCAGACTGCTTCAATGTTTTTGCTAACCAAATCGCTGCATTCAGCGGGTTACCCATGATCGCGCTGCCCTTGCCACGAGCAAGCTCTTTATTACCTTCTGCTTCATCGGTCA
>JAIXQV010000061.1 GCA_027485535.1 Oxalobacteraceae bacterium
ATATACCAGCGAGGTATCCTGAAAAAGCACGATCACCTGCGTCAGCAGCACCGGCAGCATGTTCTTGAGGGCTTGCGGCAGCACCACCAGCCGCATGTTCTGCCCATAGCTAAGACCAAGTGCTGTGCCAGCGTGTAGCTGCCCGCGCGGAATCGCCTGAATACCAGAGCGCACAATCTCGCAGAAAAAAGCCGCTTCGAACGCGATGAAGGTAATCATGGCGGATAGCTCTGCACCGATCGGCCTGCCGACGACAAATGGCACCAGCAGAAAAAACCACAAGATCACCATCACGAGCGGTACCGAGCGCATGGTGTTCACATACACCGCCGCGGGCCACGTCAGCAGCGGGTTTCCTGAGATGCGCATCATCGCCAGCAATGTACCCAGCAGCACCCCGCCGATAGTCGCTACCACCGTCAGCTGCACGCTGAACCACAGACCGCCGAGTACATAGCGACCGATCAGATCCCAGCTATAGAAAGACAGATCAAGCGCCATACTCACGCCCCCTGCCTTGCAAGCGCGCCGACACCGGGCACCTGCACGCGCGACTCAATGAACGCTAGTACGCGATTGACCGCGAATGCCGTCAACGCATACAAGAGCGTGACCGCAAGATAAATCTCGATGCCACGCGCTGTCTCTTCCTGCGCCTGCATGGCAAACTGAGTCAACTCCGCAACCGCCACTACAAACGCAACCGACGAGTTTTTCACGATGCTCATAGCTTCGGAGGTAAGCGCAGGCATCATGATGCGCAGCGCCACCGGCAGAATCACCCGCCGATACACCTGAACTTCGCGCAAGCCCAGCGCACGTGCAGCATCACGCTGACCACGCGGCAGGCTCTGTATACCAGCCCTGACTTGCTCGGCGATGCGGGCTGAGGTAAACAAACCTAGCGCAATCGATACCAATAACCAGGACGGCAGCGTCTTTAGCGACGGCAGAAAAAACGGCGCCACGTGATACCAGAGAAATACCTGTACCAAGAGCGGAACATCACGGAATAACTCCACCCATGCCGCTGCAAACCTGCTTGCCCATGCGCTTAAGCCTGAAGCCGATGGCAATGTACGCAAGGTGCCGATCACAACACCAATGATGAGTGCGATGATGAACCCGAGCAGCGCAACGGTCGCGGTCCAGCCCCACGCTGATAGTAGCCACTGCAAATAACTGAGCTCACCGTTCTGGCCCAAGCAGCCGGCAAGTTGCAGGTTGCCTGTGGTGCTACGACAGAAAATCGACCAATCCAAGCTCACGCGTTCAGCTCCTTAAGCGCCATGGGTACTCAGCTAGCGGGTTGGTCGGAGTGCTTGCGCAGGTTGTCGCGCAATGCGTCACTCATCGGTAAATTCAAGCTGCGCCCGCGCGGTGGTATCGGTGATAAAAACCACTTGTCGTAGAGTCGCTCGAACTCTCCCGAGCGCATCAGATCAGCGATCGCGCTATCAACCACCCGCTTGAAGGCGGCATCCTCTTTACGCAGCATGCAGGCATAAGGTTCAACCTGCGGTGGTGTGCCCACTACCTGCCATTGCGCCGGTTGCTTGGCATTCAAGATCTGGCCGTAAAGCAGAATGTCATCCATCGCAAACGCAATCGCCCGCCCCGCATCCACCAGCAGAAATGAATCTGCATGATCTTTACCGGGAAGTAGTTGCATGTTCATGCTGCGTTCAAGATCCATTTTGCGCAGCAGTTTCATGGTGGTGGTGCCGGTGGTGACTGCCACGGTCTTGCCCACCAGATCATCGAAATCCTTCACACCCGAGGCTTGCTTCACCAGCAGCTTTGGGCCGGTGTAAAAATAATTGATTGCGAAGGCAACGGTTTTTGCGCGTGCGGCGGTGTTGCTGGTGGAGCCGCATTCCAGATCAACTGTGCCGTTGGCAATCAGCGGTATACGATTTTGCGAGGTGAGTGCCTGCCAGTTCACTTCAAGATCGCTGCGGCCAGTGGCGCGCTTCAATGCAGGAATCACATGCGTGTAGATATCCACACCAAAGCCGATCGGCTGCCGCGGACCAGCGAGGTAACTGAAGGGCACTGATGATTCGCGATAGCCCAAGGTGATGCGGCCGCTGTTGGCGATTTTTTGCAAGGTGTCGGCCAGCACAACCCCACTGGCACAAAACAGTGCGATCAACAGCGCCAACCGATGTGCAAGCCGCATATTAGTCACCCAAGGCAACGCCCTCGCGCCGCGGATCGGCCCCGCCCAACAAACCGTCGGGCTTGATCATGATCGCGTGCACACCACTCGGCGAAGGCGCGATAGTGACGCGATGACCGCTTTGACGCAAGGCCTGTTGCAGGCTTTCCAAACCACTGCCCTGTTCCAATTCAGTATCGCGATTACGACTACCCATGTTAGGCAACGCGATGGCTTGCTGAATATCGAGCTGCCAATCGAGCGCGCCGATCAGTGTCTTTGCGACGTACAAAATAATCGAACTACCGCCGGGTGAACCCAGCAAGAGATACGGCTTGTCATCCTTCAGCACGATCAGCGGCGACATGGCGCTACGCGGTCGCTTGCGCGGCTCAACGCGGTTAGCCACGGGTCGGCCTTGAGCATCCGTTGGCAACACAGAAAAATCGGTGAGTTGATTGTTCAGCAAAAACCCGCGCACAAAAATTTTGCTGCCAAACTCGGATTCAATGGTGCTGGTCATGCTCACCGCATTGCCTTGTGCATCGATGGCGACCAAATGCGTTGTCGATGGTTGATCGATTGCGCCGCCCTCACCGCGTTGCTTCTGCATACCCAGCGGGTCGCCCGCTTGCGCAACACCCATCGATTGCCGTGCGTCTATCAATGCACCACGCCACGCCAGATAGCGACCATCCAACATCGCTTGTACAGGCACACGCACAAACGCAGGATCGGCGACATAACGCTCACGATCCGCAAACGCCAGCCTCGCTGCTTCAGAAAAGAAATGCACCGCCTCGCGTGACCCGGGCTGCATGCTCGCGATGTCATGTTGCTGCAGCATGCCCAGTATCTGCATCACGGCAATCGGTCCGGAGGACGGTGGCCCCATGCCGCAGAGTTGATACTGCCGATAGCGACTGCACACTGGCTCACGTTCAATCGCGCGATACTCAGCCAAGTCTTGCACACTAAGCGCACCCGGCCGAACATGCGCGCTAACCGCTTGCACCATGTCACGCGCAATATCGCCGCTATAAAACGCTGAAACACCTTCGTCAGCCAGCCGACGCAACACCTCGGCCAATGCAGGGTTCTTCAGCACATCACCCACCGCTACCGGCTGCCCCTGCGGATAAAAGTAGTCGCGCGCGGCCGCGTGCGCGGCAAGATGACGGTTACCTTTAATTTGCGCATGCAAACGCGGCGACACCGCAAAGCCCTCTTCCGCCAAACGAATCGCAGTTTGCAGCAAACGCGCCCATGGCAGGCGACCATGGCGCTGATGCGCCAGCTCAAGCGCGCGCAAGACGCCGGGCACACCCACCGCCAAACCACTATTCACCGCATCCGCAAAACCTAAAGGTTTGCCATCCACCATGAACAGCTGCGGCGTGACCGCTGCAGGAGCGGTCTCGCGACCGTCGATGGTGGTCACTCGACGCCGTTTAGCGTCATAGCTGACGATAAAGGCACCACCGCCCAGCCCCGAGGACTGCGGCTCGACTAGCGCCAACACCATCTGCATGGAGATCGCTGCATCGACCGCACTACCGCCCTCACGCAACACCTGACGCCCGGCCTCACTGGCGAGCGGATTGGCCGACGACACCATCCACTTGCGCGCCTGTACCAATGATTTTTGGTTGGCGCTGGTTGCTGCCTCGGGTGGGGCGTCTGGCCCTGCAGCTGCCGCAGTCGGCACCCCGTCAGGCGCCTTGTTGGCCGCAACGGCAACAGCCGGCGTGGCCAAAGCCAGGACCAGTAGGAACACAGCGCGCGAAATGAGTGATGGCATCTGGGCTTTGTCAGGGGCGGAGCGCGAAGGACAGCGGGGGAAACCGCCTTTCAAAACGTTCCGTAGAGCAATATATCCGGTATTATCTTGCATAAAAGAGCACAGCAGACCGCCTGTTTTTACTTCATTTTGGGGTGCTGCTGTCGATTCTCTTTGCTAACTCTCTCAGGTGTCAGACATGGCTGAACCAGCCGATAACAAGCCAGCAGAAGGCGCGCCAGCGGAAGCGGTACCGTTAGAACCGATCGTCAAGAAAAAGATGATCGAGGCCGGTCACGCCGGTGCGCACGGTGGCGCTTGGAAAATCGCGCTGGCCGACATGATGACCGCGATGATGGCGTTCTTCCTGTTGATGTGGCTGCTAGGCGCAACCACCGAAGATCAGCGCAAGAGTATCGCCGACTACTTCAAGCCCATGTCGCACAGTATGGCCAACGTCAGCCAACTCGCTGGCGTCGGTGGCGTGATGGGCGGCAATTCCATCACCGACTCCGATGGCATGCCCTACGCCGGTCAGCAGACGAGCTTGTTTGAGCGTGAGACACCCCGCCTTGAAGGTGGCAAGCAGAGCGGCGCCGGCGACTCCAAGGATGAAAAGAACGACATGAATCCGAGCGAGCTCTCGGAAGCAGAAAAGCAGCGTATCGCCGCCGAGAACGACAAGAAAAACTTCGACAAGCTGGAAAAAGAAGTCAAAGAAAAAATGCAGCAAAACCCCCAGCTCGACAAAATCAAAGATCAAGTCAAGTTCATCCGCGAGAAAGATGGTTTGCGCATCGAGGTGATCGATAAAGCCGACTTCTCGATGTTCGGACTCGGTAACGCGCGCATGGATTCCAAAGCCTTCACCCTGATTCGCGAGGTCGCCAAATCAGTGGCTGGCATGCCGAACAAGATTGCCATCCGAGGGCACACCGACAGCCTGGCCTACGATGATGGTGTGCGCAGCAACTGGTCGCTATCAGGTGATCGTGCAGAGAGTACGCGCCGCATCATGGAGGGTGCGGGAATACCGGAAGAGCGCTTCGCCAAGATCGAGGGGGTAGCCGATACCGCGCCCTACATACCGAATAATCCGGCCGACCCGCGCAACCGCCGCATCAGTATTACCGTTCAGTTCCAAGGCGGATCGGGAAGCTAACGCGCAAACGCCATGTCCAGACTCGCGTTACTGCTGATCTCGCTTTACCTGAACAACGTGCACGCCCAAACGGCCGCACCTGCGCCCGTGCCGGCAAAATCATCTGCCGCACCCGCAGCGCCGACAGCACCACCTGCGAATGCAGCGGCACCGGACGCAGCCGCCCCAAAAGCAGATGCCAAGGCCGAGCCCCCGAAACCTCAAACCGCACAAGCCGAGCCTGCACCGGCACCCAA
>JAIXQV010000102.1 GCA_027485535.1 Oxalobacteraceae bacterium
GAGGCGTTTGATAAATCCGCCAAGCTACTCGGCCTTGGCTACCCCGGTGGGCCAGCGATTTCCCGTCTCGCAGAATCAGGCGACCCCTCGGCCTATGTGCTTCCGCGTCCAATGCTGCACTCGAAGAATCTCGATTTCAGCTTTTCGGGCTTGAAGACCGCCGTACTTACTTTGGTAAAAAAACATGGCGCTCATCTCAGCGATACGGAGAAAGCCAATATCTCACGTGCATTTGTCGATGCGATCGTCGAGGTGCTGACCGCCAAATGTCTTTCCGCGTTAAAGCAAACCGGCTTGAAACGACTCGTGATTGCCGGTGGCGTTGGTGCAAATCAGCAGCTGCGTGTTGCGCTCAATACTGCGGCAGAACGTAAGCGATTCGAGGTGTTTTATCCGGAGTTGGCGCTATGCACCGACAACGGCGCCATGATTGCATTTGCCGCTGCGCTGCGCCTGAAGAATAAGCTGGCAGTAGGCAGTATTGACTACAGCTTCAATGTGAAGCCACGATGGCCATTGGATGCGATTGATGCGGTGACTTAGGTACGGTGGCTTAGGTACGGTGACTTAGCGAGGAATTGAAGCTGAGTAGCACAAGGATGAACCGTCTATTTCTTGCCGATTTTGCTTTCTTTCCCTGCAATCAAATTACCGATATTGCTTCGGTGTCGCCAGATTAACAGCGCGCTCATAACCGCGACGGCGAAGCCGATCGGATTCAATCCAAACAGTAGCGTGTAGTAGAACGGCGCGAATAGTGCCGAGATCAATGCTGCCAATGACGAGTACCGGAACGCATAAGCGATCACGATCCAGGTCGACAGCGTCGCCAACCCCAGTATCGGATTCAGCCCCAGTAAAACCCCCAGTGCCGTGGCAACGCCTTTGCCGCCTTTAAAGCGAAAGAACAGCGGCCATAAATGCCCAGCGAACACAGCGATAGATACCAGGGCAATGCCCGCATCACCCAGCGCTAGCCGCTCATCGAAATAAACTGCCAGCGCTACCGGCACCACACCTTTCACGCAATCACCCAGCAGGGTCAATGCAGCAGCAGCTTTATTGCCGGTTCTGAGTACATTGGTCGCGCCTGGGTTGCCTGAGCCGAAGGTGCGCGGATCAGCCAAGCGGAAAATCTTGCTAACCACAATCGCAAACGATACCGAGCCGATCAGATAGGCAGCACCTGCAAATATCAGCGAATTCAATACATTCATGACGAGCGTCTCCAGCTGAATCAGACTACCGCTTGATCTAAAGACTTTCCAAAGGCACGCATTATCCTCTAGGGTGATGCATCTGATGTATTTTCTTCAGACGCTCGCGCGCAACATGTGTATAAATTTGCGTTGTCGAGATGTCGGCATGGCCGAGCAGTAGCTGAACTACGCGCAAGTCTGCACCATGATTCAACAAATGCGTTGCAAACGCATGACGTAGCGTATGAGGTGATAAGGGCGCATTGATGCTCGCGCGTTGCGAGTACTTCTTGATCAGCGTCCAGAACATCTGTCGTGTCATTGGGCCGCCGAGCGAGGTAACGAATAAAGCATCTGCGATTTTGCCGCCCAAAATACTAGCGCGCGCCTCGGACAAATAACGCTCTATCCATGCACGTGCCTCTTCACCAAAAGGTACCAGACGGGTTTTATTGCCCTTGCCCGTTACGCGCAAGACGCCTTCATTCATGCCTAGCTCGACCGTCTTCAACAGCACCAACTCCGATACCCGTAGCCCGCTCGCATACATCAACTCCAGCATGGTTCTATCGCGCAAGCCCAAAGGCGTATCGACATCAGGCGCTGCCAAGAGTGACTCGACATGCTGCTCGGATAAGGTTTTTGGGAAGCGTGGCGCCTGCCTGGCCGAGCGCAACTTTAGACAAGGATCGGCAGCAACGCGATGCTGACGTAGCGCGTACTGGTAGAAGCGTTTCAATACGGTCAGCCGACGATTCGCCGTGCTCGCTTTCGTGTCCGCATGACGAAAAGCGAAATAGGCGCTGAGGTCGGTATCTACAGCGTCATACAAATTTTTGCTGCGCTGTTCGTTTAACCAAGCGGCAAACAGCAACAGATCGCGCTTGTAAGCCTCGAGCGTATTTTTTGACAACCCATCTTCCAGCCAAAGCGCGTCGCAGAACTCATCGATCACGGCTTGCCCGGCGCGCTCTGGGGAAAGCGTTGGCGATGACTCGAGAGCGGACTTGGCCTTTGGCTGGCTTTTCACCTTGGCTTGAGATTTCGGACTGACCATTAGCAGTATCCTGGTACACGCTCATGCCACAGCAACCAGCGTTTCACCTCTTGATGAAAACCGCTGTCATGTCGCGCAAAGCCACCAATACCATTTGCGGCGGTGACCCGATGGCACGGAATGATCAAGGGGAACCAGTTTGCACCGCAAGCCTGCCCAACCGCGCGCGGCGCGGAGCCGATTCGGCGCGCGACCTGTGCATAGGTCAGCACTGCGCCACAAGGAATCGCGCTTATCTGCTGCCATACTTTGCGCTGATGCTCGGTACCGACTTCAGGTATTGGTAGTGTGAATGCAAAATCAGGCTGCTTGAAGTATGCCTTCAACTGCGCTGCTATTTCGCGGCTAAGTGCATCACGTGGTGTGCGTAATTCATAGGACGCTGGCAGGTACACCAGTTCGCGTAGCTCACCCGCTTCAATACGTATACCCATACGACCAAACGGGGCCGCAACCACGGCTGAGAACAGACTGGGTGTTACTTCACTCATGGTGTTGCCTTGTTCATCTCAAACCTGCGCACTATCAATCAGCGCATGCTGCGCCAAAGCCCAACCCACATGCTCACGCACCAGTTCTGAGTGGTGATGCTCACGGGAGCGTAGTGCTGCCACGATATGCTGATCGCCCGGTCTTTGTGACGCAGCATTGCCGAGCGCCACCGCAATATTGCGTAACCATCGAATATGGCCAATACGCCGGATGGGGTTACCCTCCAGCCGCTGCTCAAAATCTTGCTCACTCCAGTGGAATAAATCGATCAAGTTGGCATGATCCAGACCTTCACGTACATCGAAATCTGGCACAGGACTTCGCTGCGCAAACTTATTCCAAGGGCAGACTAACTGACAATCATCGCAACCATAAATCCGATTACCCATTAAAGGTCGCAATTCAACGGGAATACTGTCTTTCAGCTCAATGGTGAGATAAGAAATACAACGACGCGCATCGAGCTTGTAAGGTCCGACGATGGCCTGTGTTGGACAAATGTCGATACAGGCGACGCAGTCGCCACAGTGCCCAGACACAGGCTCGTCGACGGGTAGGGGTAAGTCGGTATAAATCTCACCCAGAAAAAACATCGAGCCAGCATTACGATGTAGTAGCAACGTATGCTTGCCACGCCAACCAAGGCCGGCTTTCTGGGCTAACGCCACCTCCATCACCGGTGCCGAGTCTGCGAACACGCGATAACCGATGGGTCCGGCCTCA
>JAIXQV010000078.1 GCA_027485535.1 Oxalobacteraceae bacterium
GATATCGTCATGCAGGCACTGACCAAGTATCAGTCCGGTGGCTCGGACGCGCTAATGGGTGCGGTAATCACACGCGATAAGGCCTTGCACAGAAAAATCGATACCGCGCATATGCGGCTAGGCATGGGTGTATCCGCCGATGACACTTACCTTGTCTTGCGCGGCCTGCCGACCATGAAGCTACGCTTTGATGCACATGACGCCGCTGCGCGCAAGATCGCCGCTTGGTTGCAACAGCGTCCCGAAATCGCGCAAGTGTTACACCCGGCATTGGAAGGTTGCCCGGGGCATGCCATCTGGAAGCGCGACTTCACAGGTGCAGCAGGTTTGTTTTCTGTGCTGTTTAATCCAGCCTACACCGAGGCCCAGACCGATCGTTTCATCGATAGTCTGAAGTTGTTCAAGATTGGCTATAGCTGGGGCGGTGCAAATAGCTTAGTGGTGCCTTACCGAATGACGCAGATTCGTCGGGAGTGGCCGCACGCAGGGCAGTTGGTGAGATTCAATATTGGCCTGGAAGAGGTTGAGGACTTGATCAATGATCTGACCCAAGCATTTAAAAGCCTTCAATAAACAGTTTCTGGCGTTGTTGATGGCGCCTCGCCGTACCTCATGTACTGTCTTCGGCGCCCCCGCCTTGCCAGAAACCGTTTATTGAAGGCTTTACGCCCGACAAAACTGCTCTTGGCGTTTTTGATGGCGCCTCGCCTCAAGCTACAAAAACAAACTGATTACGCCATCAAGCCCGGAGTAATTGAGCGCCACATGCGCTTTGGCTTGTACCACCGGTTTGGCGCGAAACGCAATCGACAAACCCGCCACTGACATCATCGCCAGATCATTGGCACCATCACCGATCACGATAGCAGCTGAGGTGGGCACGCCCAACTCGGCGGACTGTTCGATCACGGTTGATTTTTTGGCTTGAGCATCGACGATATTTCCCAGCACCCGTCCAGTCAGTTTGCCATCAATGACTTCAAGCCGGTTCGCATGGCTAACGTCCAACTCGAGTTCATGCTCAAGCCGCTCGGTGAAATAGGTAAAGCCACCGGATACCAGTACGGTGCGCAGGCCAGCTTGTTTCATGGCGTGCAGCATGGAATGCGCGCCCAGGGTCAGCTCGAGTCTTTGCTCGAACACACGCGCTAGCGCTGATTCGTCCAAGCCTTTGAGTAGCGCGACGCGACGCTGCAAACTCTCAGCAAAATCAAGCTCGCCACGCATGGCGGCCTCAGTGATCGCGGCGACCTCGGATTTCAAGCCTTGCATATCCGCGATCTCATCGATGCACTCGATGGTGATAAGCGTGGAATCCATATCCATCACCAGCAATTTGAAATCATGCAGCTGTAAATCAGCGGGTAGTAATGCGGTGTCGATCTTTGCTTCGTGGCTAAGCTTTTTAATTAGAGTGGTGGACTGCTCGCTCGGCGCTGAGGGTAAATCTGCGCGCCAAGCCGTGCTGGTGATCATGGTGGGATTGTCGGCGCCAACCTGCGCTGCGATCAGCGCTACGGTGTGCTCATTGGCGTTGGGGCCTTGTAGTATCAGTTTGGTCGGGTGGATGTTCATCGCCTCAAGCGGCTAATGCCTTGATAGTAGATTTCACCTGCGCCACACGCGCAGCGAGATCGGGCATATTCGCACTGACACGCAGCTTGTCCTGCCCGGATAGCTTTACGTGACGATTTTTTTGTACCAGTTCGATAATTCGCATCGGATCGATCGGTGGCTTTGGCTCGAACTGCAGCAGCGCGGATTCTGCATGGGCATCAATCTTCACGATGCCAACGCTGCGTGCGGCAATACGAAGACGATGTGTCTCGATCAAGGCTTTGACCGGATCGGGCAGCTTGCCAAACCGGTCGATCAACTCTTCTTGCAGATCATCAATGGTATCTTGCGTCTCACCGTTGGCAAGTCGCTTGTAAATTGATAAGCGCTCATGCACATCACCGCAGAAATCACTCGGTAGCAGTGCAGGCACATGTAGATTGATTTCGGTGGTGCTGGCCAGCGGTGCGGCAAGATCAGGTTCTTTACCATTCTTCAGGGCTTTGACGGCGGCATTCAGCATATCCGCGTACAGCTGAAAACCGATCTCAGTCATTTCACCCGATTGGCTCTCGCCCAGTACTTCACCCGCGCCCCGGATTTCCAGATCGTGCATCGCCAAGTAGAAGCCGCTACCGAGTTCTTCCATTTGCTGAATGGCTTCAAGTCGCCGCTCAGCCAGCTTACCCAGCGTTTGCACATCATGCACCAACAGATAGGCATAAGCTTGGTGGTGGGATCGACCAACGCGGCCGCGTAGCTGATGCAACTGCGCCAAACCAAAGCGATCAGCGCGGTGCATGATGATGGTGTTGGCGGTGGGGACGTCAATACCGGTTTCGATGATGGTGGTGCAGAGCAGAATATTGAAGCGCTGCTGAACGAAATCGCGCATCACTTTTTCCAGCTCGCGCTCATGCATCTGGCCGTGCGCAATAGCAATTCTGGCCTCGGGCAGTAAGGCCTCGAGCTTGGCCTTACGATTGTCGATACTCTCGACTTCATTATGCAGAAAATACACCTGCCCACCACGCTTTAGCTCGCGTAGGCAAGCCTCGCGAATGACAGATTCCGATTCACCGCGGACAAAGGTTTTGATCGCCAGTCGTTTCTGTGGTGCGGTCGCGATCACTGAGAACTCACGCAAGCCTTCGAGTGCCATGCCGAGTGTGCGCGGGATGGGCGTAGCGGTCAGCGTCAACACATCAACCTCGGCGCGCAGCGCTTTTAGCGCTTCTTTCTGGCGTACACCAAAGCGGTGCTCTTCATCGATGATGACCAAGCCAAGCCGCTGAAATTTCACATCCGGCGAAAGCAGCTTGTGGGTGCCGATCACGATATCGATCGTCCCCTCGGCCAAACCTTTTAGCGCTTGCGTAATCTCTTTGCCGGTTCTAAAGCGCGAAAGCTCGGCAATACGTACTGGCCAATCTGCGAAACGATCTGCAAAAGTTTGCGCGTGCTGCTCAGCGAGCAAGGTGGTGGGGGCGAGGATGGCAACCTGCTTTCCGCCCATCACCGCAACAAACGCCGCACGCAGCGCAACCTCTGTCTTGCCGAAGCCAACATCACCGCAGATCAGTCTATCCATCGGCCGGCCTGAGGTCATGTCACCGATCACGGCTTGAATTGCGGCCGATTGATCAGGCGTTTCTTCAAAGCCGAAGCTCTCAGCAAAAGCCTCGTAGTCATGCGCCGAATACTGAAATGAATGACCCTGCCGCGCCGCGCGCCGCGCATACAGATTCAACAGCTCGGCGGCAGTGTCACGGATTTGCTCAGCGGCTTTGCGTTTAGCTTTGTCCCACTGCCCGGAACCCAGCGTATGCAGTGGTGCATCTTCCGGTGCGGCACCGGCGTAGCGCGAGATCACATGCAGCTGCGATACAGGCACATACAACTGCGACTGCTTCGCATATTCAAGATGCAGGAACTCCGTCTCGCCCTCGCCGAGATCAAGACTAATCAAGCCCTGATAACGGCCGATGCCGTGATTGATATGCACCACCGGGTCGCCGATCTTCAGCTCAGAGAGATCGCGCACCATCGCATCGACTTGCGTCACCGCTTCTTGGCGTTTACGACCGGCGCGGCGGCCACTGCCTGCGTAGAGTTCAGTCTCGGTAATTAAGGCAAGCTTACCCAGCGGCGCTTGCAGTAATGTGCCGGCATGTAGTGGCGCGACGCACAGCATGAGCGGCTCGGTGCTGGTGATGAAGTCATCCAGACTTTCTGCCACGGTAATTGGCAGTGCGTACTCATCGAAGTAGGCGCGCAGTGTTTCGCGACGACCGCCGGAGTCAGCGCAAATCATGACCCGGCGATCACTCTGTTGTATGAAGGCGCGCAACTGCGCGAGCGGGTCATCGAGGCGGCGATTGACCGCGATATCCGGCACTGGTGCAGATAACTCGCTCACACCCGTAGGCTCTTGCAGAACCCAACGACCGTGTGGCTTGAGCTGCGTGAAGAAATCTTCGTCACTGAGGAAGATCGACTCGGGCGGTAGCAAGGGCCGCTCGCGATCGGCTTTCAGGAATTGGTAGCGCGAGCGGGTGTCAGACCAAAAGCGTTTAATCGCTTCATCAATATCGCCAACCAGGGCAAACACACTGCCTTCAGGAAGGTAATCAAACAGCGTTGCGGTTTGCTCGAAGAACAATGGCAGGTAGTACTCGATACCTGCCGAGGCGATGCCGTTGCCAATGTCACGATAAATGTTTGTCTTGGATGGATCGCCCTCGAACACCTCGCGCCAGCGGCCACGGAATGCTGATCTTGCCGCATCATCCATCGGGAATTCGCGACCAGGCAGCAGCCTGACCTCGCGCACTGGATACAGGGAACGCTGGGTATCAACATCGAAAGTGCGAATGCTCTCGATACTGTCGCCAAACAAGTCGAGTCGATAGGGTAGCGCCGAGCCCATCGGGAATAGATCGATCAAACCACCGCGTATCGAGTACTCGCCGGGCGACATCACCTGACCAACGTGGGCATAACCCGCAATCGTCAGCTGTGATTTGAGCTTTTCTTCGGCCAGCGTTTCGCCTTGCTTGAAAAAGAAGGTATGCGCAGCAAGAAATACGGGCGGACCCATGCGCAGCAGTGCCGTGGTGGCTGGCGCGATCAGCACGTCGCACTGACCGTGCTGTAACTCATGCAGTGTCGCCAGGCGCTCAGACACCAAATCCTGATGCGGCGAGAAGGCGTCGTAGGGCAGTGTTTCCCAATCAGGTAACAGGTGGGCGCGCAACTCTTGCTCACCACGTTTGCCGAACCAGCTGATTTCGGACAGTAGCCGCTGCGCGGCGGGGGCGTCCGCGACGATCACCACGAGCGTCTTGTTATCCGCTTTCAATTGATGCGCGGCTTGCGCAAGTACTAATGCCTCGGCAGCCCCGTGCAGAGCGGGAAGTACGAATCGTGTGCCGGACTTCGGCAGCTGTGGGAAGTGTGCGTCGGGAGACATGGCGGGCCGGGTGCGGACCGGGGCGGGCGAAAGGCTACAATGCGACCATTGCGAAAGTCGGAATTATAGTTGAGATGAGCTTCCCTAACTTTGTTGCGCTGA
>JAIXQV010000265.1 GCA_027485535.1 Oxalobacteraceae bacterium
CGCAGCCCCGGAAGCGTTTTGCGCGTATCAAGAATCGAAGTCTTCGTTCCTTCGATAAGCTTCACATAATCACGGGTCGCGGTTGCCACGCCAGATAGCAGCTGCAAGAAATTTAATGAAGGGCGCTCAGCCGTCATCAACGAGCGCGCGGGTCCTTCGATCTGACAAACCGTGGAATTCGACGGTATCAGATCGCCCTCGGCGAAATGCCATTGAATATGAATACGAGGATCGACCTGCATCATCGCAGCCTCAAACCACGGCGCGCCGCAGAGCACTGCTGCTTCACGAACCACCACAACCGCCTTCACGTGTGAAGACTCAGGTAGCAGCATCGCAGTCCAGTCACCGCTGCCAATATCTTCGATTAGCGCGGCGCGAATATTCTCGGCCATTGCTGCTGCTAGCGCATCATCAAACGGCGTGAAGGGATTTTTCAGATTGCTCAAGACGCTCTGCTCGAAACGGTTGACTCGTTTAAATCAATTGGCAAGTAAGAACGGACACACTCAGGCCGGGCCGATACCAGAGAATAGCTTCTGCTCGGCAGCAAGGTCCGATGACGGCCGAACATTCGCCTTTTTCGCGGCCGCAAAATCCAGCATGCGGTTAATGCAGGTGACGGCTTTCTCGCGGATATCTGATTCGACATGAATCTCGTTCGCCCCGCTCTCAAGCACATCAATCAAGTTCTGCAGACCATTCATCGCCATCCACGGGCAATGTGCGCAGCTCTTACAGGTTGCGCTATTGCCGGCGGTCGGTGCCTCGACAAACACTTTACCTGGCGCGGCCTGTCGCATCTTGTGCAGGATGCCGTTGTCGGTGGCAACGATAAATTCTGGCGCATCGAGTGATACGGCTGCCGCAATCAGCTGCGAGGTAGACCCAACGACATCCGCCTGCGCTACTACCGATGCCGGCGATTCCGGATGTACCAGTACCTTCGCGTTCGGGTGTTCAGCGCGTAGCAGATCTAACTCGATACTCTTGAACTCATCATGCACCAGACAAGACCCCTGCCAGAGCAACATGTCGGCACCGGTTTGCTGCTGAATGTAGCCACCCAGATGACGGTCTGGCGCCCAGATGATTTTCTGTCCCTGCTCGTGCAGGTGCTTCACAATATCGAGGCCAATGGATGAGGTCACCATCCAGTCCGCGCGCGCTTTGACGGCTGCGCTGGTATTGGCATACACCACCACCGTACGATCGGGATGCGCATCGCAGAAAGCAGTAAATTCATCGACCGGGCAGCCGAGATCAAGCGAGCAAGTCGCATCAAGATCCGGCATCAAAATGGTTTTATCTGGCGAGAGGATTTTCGCGGTCTCACCCATGAACCGAACACCCGCCACCACCAAGGTCTTTGCCGCGTGGTCGCGGCCGAAGCGCGCCATTTCGAGTGAGTCAGAGACACAGCCACCGGTTTCTTCTGCCAGATCCTGCAAATCGGCATCAACATAGTAATGCGCAACTAAGACCGCGCCCTTCTCCTTGAGCAAAGCGCGCGCGCGCTCCTTCAACTGCAAACGCTGTTGCGGCGTGACGGGCGCAGGCACCTTGGCCCAGGCCGAGGTAACGCAACTGATACCGTCTGCATCAGGCTTTTCAAATTCAATGGTCTTTATTTCCAACACACACTCCGAAGAAATATGGATGAGCCCTGCTTCACCTTCTGATGATCGGAAATATCACTGACCGGGTTTGATCAGGCTAGCGATGCATGGTCATGCTAAATCCGTCATCCGACGAATCCAGCACACAGTGCGCACCAACCGGTAGGGTCAGCTTGTCTTTCATATGACCAAACGGCAAACCTTGCAGTATCGGCAGCTCGAAACGCGCTCGCAGGTAACTGAGCATTTGCTTGAAGTCGTAACCGTTATCGTAGTCGCTCAGCTTATAGCCAGAAAAATCACCCAACACGATCGCGCGCTGCTGACGCAACACACCGGCGTGTGCCAGTTGCAGCAGCATACGCTCCACCCGGTACGGATGTTCATTCACATCCTCAATGAAAAGAATTCCGTCTTGTACCGTTGGCATCCATGGCGTACCGATTAAGTGGCAGAGCATGCTCAAGTTACCGCCCCACAGCGTGCCTTCGATACGCGCGACCGGGTTATCTTGTGCTTGAACATCGATACGACAAGTATCTTGTGTGACACATTGCCAGAAATGCTGATGCGTAAACTCACTCAGGTCTGCGCGACTAAAGTCATCACAGATCATCGGCCCGGCAAAACTACCCGCACCCGCTGTAGCCAGCATCGCCAACTGCACGACCGTGAAATCACTATGCCCCACCCAACGCTTGCCACCGTCCAGCACACTCCGCGTCAGCAGATTGAAATCAATGGCCGGCAATAGACGTGACAGGCCATAGCCGCCACGTAGCGCGATCACCAGCTCAACATCCGGATCAAGCGCAGCAGCATGAAGCTGCGCGATGCGCTCGGTATCACTGGCAGCAAAGCGCTGATCGCGGGTGCCACTCGCAGAAAAATCCTGCACGGTATGACCGAGCGAGCGCAAATGGTCCAGCCCGCGATTAAACGCAGTCGGGTCAGCCGCATACCCGCTGGGCGCTACCACCGCAATATGGAAAGTTCTGCTCATGAATGCTCTGTGCGCGACTGCTGGCGCCGCGCCGCAAAAAAGTCAGACAACATTGTGCCGCATTCGTCGGCCAGCACCCCACCGACGACCTCAGCGTGATGATTCAGCTGCGTATTCGCGAACAAGTTCAGTACCGATCCGCAAGCACCCGTCTTGGGATCACGCGCGCCGAACACCACTCGCGCAATGCGCGCATGCATCATCGCACCGGCGCACATCACACAAGGTTCCAGCGTGACGTACAAGGTGCATCCGGGTAAACGATAATTGCCGAGCGCCGTTGACGCGGCACGCAGCGCAGCGATCTCTGCGTGGTGCGTCGGGTCGTGGCGGCTAATCGGCCTATTAAAACCTGTTGCAATCACCTCGCCGTCTTTCACAATCACCGCGCCTACCGGCACCTCGCCAGCAGCGCGTGCCTCAGCCGCCTGCGCCAGCGCCAGCCGCATGTAGTCGTGGTCCGTCATTCAGTCTCAGTGATCTCGGCCCAGCAATTGGGCGTCTCGTGCAGCACCAACTTCTGCAGCCTCAACCCGGTGCCGTAGCGATCAATAAACGCCGACTTCAAAATGTCGAATGCAGTTCGAGCGAGATTCTCTACCGTCGGAATACGATCAATCACGACAGTCTTGTGATTCGGCAGCGAATTCAAAAAATCTCTGACAGGAGTGTCTTTGGCATACACCAAAAAAGCATGGTCCCAGACATCCACCAAATGCTGATGAGCGATCGCCTTCACATCAGAAAAATCCATGATCATGCCGTTGTCGGAGCTTCCCTCTTGCTCGATGACGTTACCGACGAGGGTAATTTCAAGCACATAGCGGTGCCCATGCAAGTTACGGCACTGACTTTTGTGGTCGGGAATCCGGTGACCGGCGTCGAACTCAAGCTTACGCGTAATGGTGATCATGAATCTCAGGGTAATTGCAGCAACTTATGCATTTGCACCGACAAGCGCCAACGCGGGCGCTGCTTGCAGGTGCTAATGGCGAATTCGGTATTGCGTTGTTTATCGGCGCCATCCATCGGCTGTAAAAAGAAATGCTGGAAATTCAGCTGCTCAAAGGCAGCCAAATCCTGATCCGCTTGCGGCACCACGACCTTGATTTCATCGCCACGCTCAAGCACCAGCGCCGCGCCCTGCTTCGGACTGACACAAACCCAGTCCACCCCCTCAGGCACAGGCAGTGTGCCATTGGTCTCAATGGCGACTTCAAAGCCTCGGTCATGCATCGCTGAAATCAAGGGCGCATCCAGCTGCAGCAGCGGCTCGCCACCCGTGAACACCACATACTTGTGCAGCGAATTACCAGCCTGCCACTGAGCGTCAATTGCCGAAGCCAAACGCTGCGCATCAGCGAAGCGGCCGCCATTAATACCATCCGTACCCACGAAATCGGTATCGCAGAAGCGGCAAACTGCTCCAGCGCGATCCTCCTCGCGACCGCTCCACAGATTGCAACCGGCGAAGCGGCAGAACACAGCAGGACGCCCGGCCTGTGCGCCCTCGCCTTGCAAGGTGTGGAAAATTTCTTTAACGCTGTAGCTCACGGGTAAGCGGGCCTCACGGGGAAGCGGACGATGCAATGCTCTGCGCTGGAATAACCCAAGATTATACGGTGCTGCGTACTTATCGATCGTACCCCGAGGAACTGTGGCCGAGCTCCCCCGCGGCCCCCTCTTGAGCGACCGCATCAAAAAAAAAACACCGGGACGCGCCCGGTGTTTAAGGTCAGACGATCGGCGCTTGCTACCGCGCCGAATCTTTCATGTATTGCGCTTATGCCGCTTCCGGCACGCTCGGCAGACCTGCCAAGGCCATCGCCAGCTCTTGCTCGCTATAGTTCTCGTCTTTCAGGTTGCCGGAGAAGTAGTTCTGATAGGCCGCCATATCGAAGTGACCATGACCGCAAAGGTTGAACAAAATCGTCTCGCTCTTACCTTCACGCTTGCAGCGTAATGCTTCTTCAATCACGCCCTTCACCGCGTGGTTGGCCTCCGGTGCAGGGACGATCCCTTCATGACGTGCGAACAACACACCGGCCGCAAAGCACTCGGTCTGGTGATACGCCACCGCTTCCAGCAAACCAAGCTCTTTCAAATGCGAAACCAGCGGCGCCATGCCGTGATAGCGCAGACCGCCGGCGTGGAAGCCGGGGGGTGTAAACGACGAACCCAGTGTGTGCATCTTGGTCAGCGGTGCCATGTGACCCGTATCGCCGAAGTCGTAGGCATAACGGCCGCGGGTCAGTGAGGGGCAAGCAGCCGGCTCAACCGCAACGATGCGTGGCTTGGCGCCACCGCGCAGGCCTGCGCCGATAAAGGGGAACGCGATACCCGCAAAGTTAGAGCCGCCACCCGTGCAGCCAACAACCACATCGGGGTAAGCATCTGCCATCGCCATCTGCTCCATCGACTCAATACCGATGATGGACTGATGCATCAGCACGTGGTTCAGCACCGAGCCCAGCGCGTACTTGGTGTCGGCATTAGTCGCTGCAATTTCCACCGCTTCAGAGATCGCAATCCCCAAACTGCCCGGATGATCTGCCCGCTCAGCCAATACCTTGCGGCCATAGTTGGTCTCGGTCGACGGTGATGGCAGGCAGCGTGCGCCGTATGTCTCCATCACAGCGCGGCGGTAGGGTTTTTGGTCATAAGACACACGCACCTGAAACACGGTGACATCGATGTCGAACAAGGAGCCTGCAAATGACAGCGAGGTACCCCACTGCCCTGCACCCGTTTCAGTGGTCAGGCGCTTCACGCCCGCCTGCTTGTTATAGAACGCCTGCGGAATCGCAGTATTTGGCTTATGCGAACCGGCTGGGCTCACGCCCTCGTACTTGTAGAAAATCTTTGCTGGCGTCTGCAGCGCCTTCTCGAGTGCATATGCGCGGTACAGCGGCGCCGGACGCCACAGCTTGTACACCTCGCGCACGGGCTCGGGAATATCAATCTCGCGCTCGGTCGACACCTCCTGCATGATCAGTTCCATTGGGAACAGCGGCTCAAGGTCAGCTGGGCCGATCGGCTGCATGGTGCCTGGGTGCAGCGGCGGTGGCAACGGCGTCGGTAGATCTGCCTGAATGTTGTACCAGCGGCGTGGGATGCGGTCTTCTGGCAGCAGGAACTTGACTTGATGCGACATACGAGTGTCTCCGTAATTGTTCTGTTTATTAGAATTTTTTGCGACGGCGAATAGCGCGATGCCAAATTGAAAACAACAAGGCACTCAGCCGAATCGATAATTTACTGGGTGAAGGTGGGTTTAGTCCACTGGGAAAATTCATTTCCCAATACAAAAACACTGGATTCCGACGCAGGCCGGAATCCAGTGTCTTTTATTGCACTGCGGAGCGATCGGTCGATCGCGGAAAATCACTTCGCCTTCAGGCACTCGCTCATGAAGGCCTTGCGCTCGTCGCCTTTCTTGCCAGTCGCTTCTTTGTTACACGTGGCCATTTTGCTCTGTTGCGAGTTCATCGCTGGCTTAGGCTCTTCGGCAGGCTTTTTACTGAGGCAGTCTTTCATGAAAGCCTTGCGCTCATCACCCTTCTTGCCGGTGGCCTCTTTATTACAGGTCGCCATTTTGTTTTGCTGCTCGGTCGCAGCGTGAGCCGTTGCAACGGAAAACGCCAGCAGCACGGCCATCATCGACAGAATTGTTCTCATCTTGTTCTCCCTCTCGGATGCGCGGTTTTGGATAGTGAGTTTTGTCGCCGCTTGCCCGCACTTGCCGGCGGCTATATTTCAAATATAACCCGCCAAAATGACAATTCGGAATTGTCCCAAGCAAACCATGATTGCCCGCTAATGAGGGACATTCAGGCGTATCGAGAGATACTTAAGTGGAATCGAAAGGTATTGAGAGGTATGGGGAGACTTGAAGGGTCATGAAGGATCATGAAGAATCTTGAAGAGCCACAAGAAGGCACCAGACGATTAGTTGAATCAACCCGATTCAAGCGCGCGCAGTTCCTCATTGGTGTGGCGTAAGCGATCGGCAAGCGCAATCGAGAGCGAGGCAAATAGTTGCGAGGCCATCACCGGATCCTCGCTCGCATAACGATCGAAATCTGGTCGCGGCAAAATCAGCAGCTCGGTATCCGTCACCGCCGCAACATCTGCCGAATGCGGGTGATGATCAAGGAAAGACATCTCACCAAAAAACTGCCCTCGCCCAAACGTCGCCATAAGCATACGCCGTGCATCTTCCAGCAATAAATCAATACGCACCGAACCATGGGCAATCAGCATCAGCGAATCGCCGGGTGCGCCTGCAATAAAAATCGATTCGCCCGCTGCATAAAAGCGTTTTTGCATGCAACGTTGTAGCGCAGCCAAGGTACTAGGCTGAATATCGCTGAATAAGTCGAACTCTTCAAGTTTCAAGGGCTGCCCTTCATCCACATGCACACCGAGCGTGCGCAGCGTCTCTTCCTCGACCCATTCCAGCGCGTCGGCAAAATCATCAAAGATGCGAATCTCTTCACCGCTATGGGTGACACCCAGTTCTTTCAAATAACCGCGCAGATTACGCCCGGTCGGCAAGGTAAACGGCAAGCGCGAGAGCAATAAAGTCGCTCCGCGTTCAGCTAGCTGAGACCGTACGCGATCTAGCATGTGCGCGGCCGTCATATCAATCGATTGCACGCGCTGAAAATCCAGAATCAGGTAGCGTGCCTTTTGAAGATCGGGTTCCAGCTTGCGGTACAGCGCATCGGTATTACCGAAGAACAGGCTACCCTGCAACTCATAAATCAGATTACTCGCGCCATGCTCCCGCAGTGCCTCACGCTCTTTACGCGACCGCACCCGCTTGGAGAAAATCACGTCACCACGGCTCTGGTACCGTATGGTTGATGAGTGAATCTGTTCTCGGATGAACATCAGAATCGCCAGCACGACGCCCAGCGCGGAAGCAGCAATCAAACCCACCATCTTGGCCACCACCACCACAGCAATGATGACCATGAAATCCAGCAGCGTAACCCGCGATCGCGCCAGGTGAAATAAATGCCAGTCAATCATCCGAAAGCCGATCACCAGCAGCAAGCCTGCCAACGCGGCCACCGGTAACCAGCATAGCAAAGGCGTCAGCACTAAAAACGCCAGCATCGACCACAGACCAGCGAACACGCCGGACATTTTTGTCATGCCACCACTGGCGCGGTTGATCAACGATGCGCCCATCGTGCCGGAACCCGGTGTGCCGCCAAACAGCGTTGAGGCCAGATTGCCCAGACCCTGACCGATCAGCTCACGGTTCGAGTCGTGCCGCGTGCCCGACATGGCATCCAGTACCAGACAGGTTTTAAGTGTGTCGATAGACAGCAGCACCGCCAATGTCAGCGCTGGCACGATCACTTGATCCCAGTGCGGCAACGGTGCCGAACCAAACCTGTCCCAAGCCGCGACCATGCTGCCCCAGATACCACCAGAGCCGGTATCAAACCGTCCGATCACAAAAGTATTCTGATCCAGACTTGCTAACGCAGGAGTTGAGCTGAGCGCGAGCAACCAGTACATCACCACACCGGCAGCCAGGCCCTGAATCACTGCCGGCACCCGGCGTGAGGGAAAGCGCGTGGCAATCATCATCATCGCCATGGTGGTAGCGCCAATCAGCACACTGGCAGCGCTCCAACTCGACGGGTTCAGCAAGGCGTCGAACCAGTCAGTACCTGCTGGCGTGCCGAGCAGTTTCGGTAACTGTGAGGCGATGATGATCAAACCAACACCACTCAGATAGCCGCTCACCACAGGAAACGGCATATAGCGAATCAGCTGCCCGACACCAAACGCACCGAGCATGATCTGCAGCAGACTGCTGCAAACTGCGACGAGAAATAGAATAAGCAGGATCGATGCAGGGCTATGTCCCTGATGTACCAGTTCGACCGCAAGCGCCGAGATCACCGCCGCTGCCGGCGCGCTGGGCGCGGAGATCAGCCGCCGGG
The DNA here is from genome assembly GCA_027485535.1 of Oxalobacteraceae bacterium. GTDB lineage: Bacteria > Pseudomonadota > Gammaproteobacteria > Burkholderiales > Burkholderiaceae_D > Pernthalerella. Next base: position 8,589 of record JAIXQV010000265.1, read on the forward strand.
TGCCACCCAGCAGCGCGGCTAGCAGGCCGAGTATCGTTACCCCGATCAACCCTGCGATAGCGCCCTGCGCGCCAAACTGCGGCCCGAGCGGGGCCAAGATGGTCACACCAAATGCGATCGCCGATGGCAGCGCCACCAGCATCGCGGCCAGACCACCCCACAGATCTCCCGCCAGGTTGTTATCGTTACTGGCTGCGCTGCTGCCTGCACTACTCATGAAACTCCTCGAAGCGTTGGCGCGAGTATAGAGAAGATGCGATCGGAAATTTATCTTGAAAAAGAAATTTCCTTTTTATTATTGTTTAGAAAAATTTTTATGCTGACAGAGGCCCCTGAATCATTAAATTTCAGAGCTTGTACGTTCAAACTTTAAGTTAAACTCAAACGACCTTAAAGTAGCTTTTGTCTGCATTATTAGCGTTTACACGCCATTCGCAATCACATGTATATCCTGGCCGTCGCGATCCTCTACTTCGTTGGCTTTTACGCGAATGATGTTTTGTTCTCTGATCTCGAGCATCATCGAGGTGCCCACTGGATTTTTCTGCCGGCTGGCTTGCGTCTGCTCGGTATTCTTCTGCTGGGCAGCACGGGGGCTATTGGGATTTTTCTGGGGTCACTTCTGGCCGCGCTGATTATGGATCAGTCCACCCCGCTTGGCATGGTCGTAGAGTCCCTGATCTCTGCAGGAGCGCCTCTTCTCACCTATTACTTGGCGCTACGCTATGGCCTCTCCGTCAATCTGAAGAACCTCACCGCAAGGTCGCTGTTCATATTGGCCACCTTCTTTGCTGCAATGAGCGCGCTGCTGCACTCGATTTGGTTCGCGACCCAAGACATTGCTGAAAGCTTTGCTGCAAGTTTTCTCGCCATGTTTGTCGGCAATCTGCTTGGAACCATCATTGTTTTATATATCATCCGCGCAGGTTTGATTTTTGTAGATAATCGATGGAAACGATCGAAAAACCAAAACGAATCGGAGTGACGGCCTGCATAGCTTCGCGCTGAATGGTTGTTAGTGACGGCCGTCTTTTCCGCGATCACGGTGTTGGTAGTAACCGTCCGATGGTCCGTGCCTTATGCAATTTTTTGTAGCTATCGATCAGGCGATGGTGCCTGTCTAGCCCCTCTAGTTTCATGCTGGTTGGCGTTAATCCGTAAAAGCGTACGCCACCCTCGACTGATCCCATAACGGCATCCATCCGATCATTGCCAAACATCCGGCGGAAGTTCACTGCATAATCTTCCAGCGCCATATCCTGATCGAGCAGCACCTCCAGCACCACGCTCAACGCCTGATAAAACAACCCGCGCTCGGCAGTATTATCGTTGTACTGTAGGAAGGCCTGCACCAACTCGAGCGTCTCTTCGAATTGCTGCAAGGCGAGATGAATCAGTAGTTTCAACTCGAGAACGGTCAGCTGTCCCCAGACCGTATTCTCGTCAAACTCGATACCAATCAATGTCGCAATGTCAGTGTAATCATCCAGCTCATGCGTATCTAATCGCTCAAGTAGCGCCGCCAGACGTGCGTCGTCCAGCCGATGCAAGTTCAGGATATCGGCACGAAACAAAAGCGCCTGGTTGGTGTTATCCCAAATCAAATCTTCAACCGGATACACCTCAGAATACCCAGGCACCAGAATCCGACAGGCGACAGCACCCAACTGGTCAACGACTGCCGTGTACACCTCTTTACCCATCTCGTTCAGAATACGAAACAGACTTGCGGCTTCCTCGACATTCGCGTTCTCACCATGACTAGAAAAGTCCCACTCAACGAATTCGTAATTCGCTTTGCTACTGAAGAAACGCCAAGACACAATGCCGCTGGAATCGATGAAATGCTCAACAAAATTATTCGGCTCAGTGACTGCGTTACTTTCAAAGGTAGGTCGGGGCAAATCATTCAGCCCCTCAAAGCTGCGACCCTGTAGCAATTCAGTGAGACTACGCTCCAGCGCTACCTCGAAGTTGGGGTGCGCGCCGAATGATGAAAAAACACCGCCAGTGCGTGGGTTCATCAAGGTGACGCACATCACCGGATAAACGCCACCCAGCGACGCATCTTTCACCAACACTGGAAAGCCCTGCTCCTCCAGCCCTTGAATACCGGCGAGGATGTTGGGGTATTTCGCCAGCACCTCGTGCGGCACATCCGGCAAGGCGATTTCACCCTCCAAAATTTCTCGCTTTACCGCGCGCTCGAAAATCTCAGACAGGCATTGCACCTGCGCTTCCGCCAGCGTATTACCAGCGCTCATGCCATTGCTGGCAAATAGGTTTTCAATGAGGTTCGACGGGAAATACACCACCTCACCGTCTGACTGTCGTACATACGGCAGTGAACAGATGCCGCGCTCCACATTGCCCGAGTTAGTGTCGATCAGATGCGAACCACGCAACTCACCGTCGGGGTTATAGATGGCAAGACAATACGCATCCAAGATGTCCACCGGCAGCGCATCATCCGGCCCCGGCATGAACCAGCGCTCATTCGGGTAATGAACAAACGCCGCGTTGGCGATCTCTTCGCCCCAGTAAGCGCCGGCGTAGAAATGGTTATTACTCAGCCGCTCAATATACTCACCCAATGCCGACGCCAATGCACTTTCTTTAGTCGCGCCCTTGCCATTGGTAAAACACATCGGTGAGTGTGCATCACGAATATGCAAGGACCACACATGGGGAATGATATTGCGCCAGGAAGCAATTTCAATCTTGATGCCCAAGTCAGCCAACAGACCCGACATATTGGCGATGGTTTGCTCCAAGGGCAGGTCTTTGCCTGCGATGAAGGTGCTGGTGTCAGCAGCCGGATTTATGCTTAGCAAAGACTGTGCGTCGGCATCCAGGCTCTCGACTTCCTCAATAACAAACTCGGGTCCGGCTTGGACAACTTTTTTGACGGAACAGCGCTCAATGGAACGCAAAATGCCGCGGCGATCGACTTCCGAAATATCCGGCGGCAACTCAACCTGAATCTTGAAAATTTGCTGATAACGATTTTCTGGATCAACAATATTGTTTTGCGACAAACGGATATTGTCGGTGGGAATATTACGGGTGTCGCAGTACAACTTCGCGAAATACGCGGCGCATAAAGCCGACGACGCCAAAAAATAATCGAAAGGACCGGGCGCCGATCCATCGCCCTTATAGCGAATAGGCTGGTCTGCAATGACTATGAAGTCATCGAACTTCGCTTCAAGACGCAGCTTATCGAGAAATTTAACCTTGATTTCCACTGAATACTTTCAAAAGAGTCGTTGTGTCGGCGCTGTTGAAATCGCCAGTACACCATCGGCATCATCACCGCAGATTCATCACTGCGCGCCCTACTGCGGCGCGAGCACCATCACGATATTGCCGAGTGATTCATCATGGCCGGATGCCAATCCCGGCGCATCCCAGCAGGCACTAAAGTAGCAGGCCCGTACATGGCCACCGGCCGCTTCGGCAAAAGTCAGCAGTTCACGCACGCCGAATTCACGATGATGGAAATGCGCGTCCCAATTGCCACCGCTGGCCGGATACACTTCCTGCGGATTCACCCGGTTGAATACCTTGTCCAGATTCTCGCGCCGAAAAAAATTCGGCGTCGTCAGGTAAAGCACACCATCCGGCTCAAGCAAGGACAGCAAAAAGCGCAAAACTTCCACCGGGTTTACCACCAGATGCTCGAGCACCTCACAAAACAAAATATGCGTATAGCGTGGTAATGATGCAGACAACGCCGCGAACTGATCCGGTGCTTGCAAATCAATGGAATGAAATGCCCTCGCGCCCAGCTTGCTATGCGCAACCTCCGCGGTGAAACCAATGTAGTCATCCGCAACCGGTCGGTCTGCTATCGCCAACATCAGTTGCGGAAAAAACCGATGGTACAACGCACTGAAATCAGAAGCGCCAAATTCAAGCAAGCGCGCCTGCTCACGCCCGGCACCAAGAATCGCGAGCGCATTCATGGTTTCAAAAAACCGCTGCTGATGCGTAACGCCATATTCACGCTGCCCAATAATCAGCGGGTGAGCCGGGTTCTCGAATACCTCACGCCAGGCCGCCAGATAATCTTCCCAGCCAAGCGCTGCACACGCCGCCAGGTCGTCCGACAAACGTCGTGCAGCATCCGTCAAATCAAGGGGTGCAGCGCCACCATCCAGCAGCGCACCGGCCGCTAGCCGCTCTGAAAGACGTAGAAACTCGTCCGAGACCGTCAACGCCCGCAACAAGCCGGCCGCATCCAACTGCCCTGCGGCCAACTGCGCTGCATACATGGCAAGACCGCCAGCGTCCGGCTCGCGGTGTAGTACGGCGCGATACGCCAAGCTCACCACATCGGTAAAGTCACTGGCATCTTTGGGAAAAAACTTGCGCAACATAATTGCCTGGCGGAAAAATGCGCCATGGTAACGCAAGCGGGATCAAGCACCCGCCAGACCCAGTGGCACCATTTCCACCGCCTCGCGCAGCCGATCCCGGCTTAGGTGCGCGTAGCGGCTAGTGGTCCGGATATCTGCATGCCCTAGCAACTGCTGCACTTCGTACAGGCTACGCCCGGCATTCACTAAAAAACTGGCAAAACTATGCCGTAAGTCGTGAATTCGAAACTCCGGTAGCGCCGCGCGCTTGCGGCACGCATCCCAGCTGTAATAGATCGATACAAACGGCTTACCCGTCGCCGGATTACAAAAAATATGCTCGTGACGCCCTGCATCGCTTTGCCTTAATTCACCAATGACCCGCATCGCCTCGGCCGACAACGGCACGTGACGAATCTTGCCCGACTTGGTTTTAGGAATACGCCACAGCCGCTGCTCGACATCGATATCCACCCATTTAGCATCGAGTACCTCGCGCTTACGCGCACCGGTCAGCACTAAAAATCGAACAATAGCCTCAAGCCGCTGATTCGGGCTCTGCCGAATCTCGCGCATCAAAATCTCCGATTGAGCCGGCGTTAAATACCGTTCGATACGATTATCGTCACGCAAATTCATCAGATCTTGTGCTGGGTTCATAGAAACACCCGCAAGCTGCCACCGGTTCGCCAGCCGGAAGCCATAGCGCAGTAAGACTAAAAATCGGTTGCAGGTGCCCGGCGCATAATCCGCCTCGCGCATTGCCGACACGGCCACCGCAATATCCTTCGGCATCACTGCACCGAGGGCAAGATGACCTAAATTTGGCACGATATGGTTGTTGATCATCGAGCGGTCAGTCACCCAGCTGCGCTTATAACTTTTTGCGTAAGGCAGATAATGTTCGATGAAGAACTCAGCGACTGTGAGTGTGTTGATGGGCGGCGACTCAGGTAGCTGAGGCGTCTCAGGCAGCGCGGGCATCTGAGGCTCCCCAGTCACCGTCACCATACCCTGCTGCGACGTAGCTATGTTTGGCTTCGGTTCTGCAAGCGATCGTATGTCACGCAATACCTGGCGGGCTGCATCGCGCGCCTCTGCCAGTGTCATGATGCGCGCATCACCCAGAGTCTTGATACGCGCCTTACCGTCCACTCGATAGCGCACCCGGAAATTCATTCTGCCGTTACGCAAAACATCTACATAAAAACCCTTGATCAAAGTGTCAAATAGCTCCAGATGCGGCTTATCTGACGGGCAGCAAACATCATCCAACAGCTTTTGCGTAAGGATTTGTAGCGACACCGAGCACCTCCGTTGCGGAGGGGGAATGTACTACGCGGATAAAGTTACTCGTGGGCGCACATCAAGAAAGCACTGAAATTCTTGTTTAATCAAAGCCTGTGGGTCGTTGGCGCTATGTTTCTGTCGTTGGCGCTATGTTTCTGTCGTTGACGCTGTGTTTCTGTCGTTCGCGCTATGTTTCTATCGTTTGTTGTCTCAATCTTTGGCAACCGGTTGCTATCGTCAGCATGACGCTTTCGGCGTTGCGATGTCGTCTGAGGCGCCAGTAGACCGGAAGGATTATTCGTCAGCCCGCTGATGCTAACCGGATCGTCAGTAATATCCATCTGATAGCCCGACGATACGGTATTCACCGCAGCGAGCAAGGTCGTTTGATTCAAATGCGCATAGCGTTGCGTCGTCTTGATCTGTGAATGCCCAAGAATACGCTGCACCTCGTACAGGCTTCGACCCTGATTAATCAGCATACTCGCAAATGAATGACGCAGATCATGAATACGGACGTCGGGAAGACCGGCTCGTTTGCGCGCGGTATCCCA
>JAIXQV010000129.1 GCA_027485535.1 Oxalobacteraceae bacterium
AAGGTGTAAACCGATGACAGTCCATCGTCCAGTACATCAATGATGCTGACAATTCTGAGTGTGCCATCGGGGTCGCGGAACTCGACTAGGCGCGTGTTGACCTTGCTCTGTAACAGGAACTGCGCATACTGATCGCGGCTATCCTGATCCATCCCGCCGCCAGCATGCCGAACCGATTGGTAACGCAAGTAAAGTTCGTAATGCTCATGCACATACGCCAGCCGCGAGACTGAAGTGCGCAGGTCAGCGTGTTTTTGCCAAGCGCGCCGTTGGCTGCGACTTGGTACAAAGCGATCGACATTCACGCGCACGGGCGTGCAGGCCTGACAGCCGTCGCAGTAAGGGCGGTAGGTGAAGATGCCACTGCGGCGAAAGCCGTTTTTCACGAGTTCGGCATAGACATCGGCATTGATCAAATGCGATGGCGTGGCCACTTGCGAGCGTGCCTGCCTGTTTTCCAGATAGCTGCACGGGTAGGGTGCAGTGGCATAGAACTGCAGGGTCGAGAACGGCAAATCCTTTAGATGCGTCATACGCTCGAATTTACACCAAGAATCCATCGCGTAGCAGCCGGGGCTGCCAAACCGCGATAGGTGCTTGCTCAATCGCAGACCGAATCTCGGCTAGAAATGCACGGCGGGGAATAGGCTGGGCGCCCAGCGTCGCTAGATGCGCTGTCTGCTGCTGACAGTCGATCATGTTGACGCCCTCTGTTCGTAGGAAGTGAACCAGATAGGTCAGCACGATCTTGGAGGCATCTCGCCGGCGGGCAAACATTGACTCACCGAAGAACATTTTGCCGATGCAAATACCGTAGGCGCCACCGACGAGCTTGTCTTCGTGCCAAAGCTCGGCGGAGTGCGCATAGCCCAGCCTATGCAAGGCGGTGTACGCATCGATGATGTCGGGAGTGATCCAGGTGCCAGCGCCATCGCTGCGCGGCTGCGCGCATTGCGTAATCACTTCGGTGAAGGCGCTGTCGAATCGGATCATCCACGGCCCACCACTGACGACGCTGTGATCAACCGCCTTCAAGGTCTTGCGCAGACTGTGCGACACATGGAAGTCATCGGTACGCAGCACCATGCGTGGGTCGGTGCTCCACCAGAGAATCGGTTGGGGCTCGGAGTACCAAGGGAAAATGCCCTGCCGATAAGCCTCGATCAGCCGTGAGGGGGACAAATCGCCACCTGCCGCCAGCAGCCCGGGAGCGCCTTCGCGCTCGGTGAGTGCTGTTTCCGGATCGGGAAACGGGGTATTCAAGTCTAGCCAGGGTAGTCGCATGCTCACCAATTCAGATCGAAAAACGCACAATTACCGTGCAAGACACGCGAAGGCAGATGGGGGTCTTTATATTTAATCCATAAATTCAATGACTTGTAAGAAAACCTAGGTCGCCCCAAAAGGGAACGAATTTTGCTTCTACGCAGGACTTTTTTGAATTCTGCACTTAAAAGGGGAGAGTCATGGATGCATTCCGCAGTGGCGCGGACACGCTGTTTATCTTGCTGGGCGCGATTATGATCTTGGCAATGCATGCCGGATTTGCGTTTCTCGAGTTGGGTACGGTGCGTAAAAAGAACCAGGTCAATGCCTTGGTGAAAATTCTGGTTGATTTCGCGGTCTCGACCATCGCCTATTTTTTCATCGGATATGGCATCGCTTACGGCGTTCATTTTTTTGAGAGTGCCGAGGTACTCGCCCAGAAAAGTGGCTTCGAGCTGGTGAAGTTTTTCTTCCTGCTGACCTTTGCGGCGGCGATCCCCGCCATTATCTCGGGTGGTATTGCTGAACGCGCGCGTTTTCATCCCCAACTCGCCGCGACTGCACTGCTGGTTGGCTTGGTTTACCCGCTGTTCGAGGGCATTGCTTGGAACCAGCGCTTTGGCATACAGGCCTGGCTGGAGGCAAGCTATGGGGCGGCGTTTCATGACTTCGCGGGTTCTATCGTTGTGCATGCGGTCGGTGGTTGGGCAGCATTGCCAGCGATCTTACTGCTGGGCCCGCGTTTTGGTCGGTATACCAAAGACGGCAATGTAGCGGCACACCCGCCGTCGAGCATTCCTTTTCTAGCGCTGGGTGCTTGGATTTTGGCAGTGGGCTGGTTTGGTTTCAACGTCATGAGCGCGCAAACACTCGATAAGGTGAATGGCTTGGTGGCGATGAACTCGCTGATGGCGATGGTTGGCGGTACTTTGGTGGCAGTGATACTAGGCAAGAATGACCCCGGTTTCGCGTACAACGGGCCACTGGCTGGCTTGGTTGCCGTATGCGCTGGCTCGGATTTAATGCATCCGCTGGGCGCGCTGGCTACGGGTGCTATCGCGGGCGCTGTTTTTGTCTGGATGTTTACGCTGACCCAGAACCGCTGGAAGATTGATGATGTGCTTGGTGTTTGGCCACTGCATGGTTTGTGTGGCGCTTGGGGCGGGATAGCCGCCGGTGTCTTTGGTCAGCAGGCCCTGGGTGGGTTGGGCGGTGTTTCTATCGTGTCGCAACTGATTGGCACTGTGCTGGGCATCGTGATTGCTGCTTTGGGTGGTTGGGTGATTTACGGTGTACTCAAAATGATGGTTGGCATTCGGCTTGATCGTGAAGAGGAATACGAGGGCGCCGATTTGTCGATCCATAAGATTACGGCAACGCCCGAGCGCGAGGTCAGCTGGTAGTCAGTGGATAGTGTGCGTCGCTGGGCGAAGAATCTTCGTCGAGCGACGCGCCAGCTTACTCGTGGATGCGATGACGAATATCCAGCGTGTGCAGGGCAACCGGCTTACCCTCAATGAGTGTGCTGAGGTCTGCGAAGAACCGCTCCAAAGTGTGTGAGACGGTCGGGAAGGCAAGATCTTGCCAAGGAATCTCGCTTTCGCTAAATAGCCGACACTCGAGGCTTTCAATGCCAGCGCTGAAGTCAAGGTCGAGCAAACGTGCTCGGTAAAACATGTGAACCTGATGAACATGGGGCACGTTCAGCAGTGCGAATAAACCGAGCAATTCAACGCGTGCACCTGCTTCTTCCAGTGTCTCGCGTTGCGCCGCTTCTTCAGTTGTTTCATTGTTTTCCATGAAGCCAGCGGGCAGGGTCCAGTAACCCCGTCGCGGTTCAATGGCGCGTCTGCATAGCAGTACCTGACGCTCGGGCTGCCACCAGGGGATGGTGCCAATCACCAGTTTCGGGTTTTGATAGTGAATGGTTCCGCAGTCTGCGCACACATGACGTAGACGGTTGTCGTCAGCAGGAATGACGAGCGCGACCGGCTGTCCGCAATCGGAACAGAAGTGCATCGGTTTTAATGAAGGATCGGAGGTCAAGATGAGCGGTAGAAAAAAGGCGCGTCGAGTTTAACACCGGGGATTGATGCGACGCAGCCGATCGTGCTTGCGCCGGTGCCTGAATTGGACTAGACTCCGGCCTCTCAGACGCGGGGTGGAGCAGTCTGGCAGCTCGTCGGGCTCATAACCCGAAGGTCACAGGTTCAAATCCTGTCCCCGCAACCAAATACAAAAGGCCCGGCCTAGCAAGCGCCGGGCCTTTTTGCATAGTTGCCCTGCACACGCGGGCAATGACAATCAGGATGAACTGCCCTATAATCCGCGCCAGTCGCGGTTGGCTCTGGTGAATCTCACGATCCCCAGCTTTGATGTAACCGCTAGTCTCACCGGCATACAAGCGCCTGCGGCCCCAAAAAATACCAACAAGCTGGCCTCGGGCTTGCCAGCACCAAATCAAATCGTGTTTCGCCTGCGGCGCGTTGAATGCGGGCATTGATCTTTGGCAGCTCACTGCAACCAAACAGCATTACCAGAATCTTAGATGAATACAGCTGAGGCGAAGAGAGTCCTCGAAACTGCGTTGCTTTGCGCGCACGAGGCACTGACGGTCAATGACCTGAAAAAATTATTTACTGTCACCGAGGGTGAAGAGCCTGCGCTAGAGGCAGGCACTATCGAGGACATCTTGGCCGAGTTGCAGGCCGACTGGGCGGAGCGCGGGATCGAGTTGGTGCCCTTGTCCACGGGCTGGCGCTTTCAGAGCCGAACCGAAATGAAGGTGTTCCTCGATCGCTTGCATCCGGAAAAGCCGCCGAAGTACACGCGGGCAACGCTTGAGACACTGGCGATCATCGCCTACCGGCAGCCAGTTACCCGGGGCGATATCGAAGAAATTCGTGGTGTGGCGGTGAACTCGCAGACCATCAAGCTGCTGGAAGATCGTGGCTGGGTTGACGCTATCGGTCATCGTGATGTGCCCGGTCGCCCCGCGCTATTGGCGACCACCAAACAGTTTCTGGATGACCTTGGCCTGTCGTCGCTAGAAGAGCTGCCGCCGCTGCAGCAGATGGGCCAAGAGCAATTGCCCGGTGGCCCGGAGAATGCCGCGCAAGCCATGGAACAAAACCTTCAAGCCAGTCTGGACCAGGCCTCGATCGATTTCCCGCTGGATGACAGCGGCGAGCAAAGCGAATCGCTGGCGGTCAATGTAGCGCAAGCAGATGCCGAACAATCCCAGTCGGAACCAAACGATGACAGCTCAAGTACCACCTGATTCACCCTCCCCAGGTACGGATGCCGATCTGGTTGAGCCGAAACCCAGAGCGACAGACGGCGCAGCGTCAGAAGAGCGTTCGGCGGACAACAAAAACCAACGACGTGGTGTGCGCGGTCCTCGCGCGATGCGACGGTCGCGCACCCAAGACCGTAGCCCCGAGGCCGCCGTTGAAGCTAGCCCAAGTCAACCACCGCGTGAGCCGCGTCGCAGCAAGCCGCAAGGAAAACGGGGGCCGCAAGGACAACAAGGTCAACAAGGCCAGCGAGAGCACCAAGGCCAGCGAGAGCACCAAGGTCAGCGAGAGCACCAAGGTCAGAGAGAGCACCAAGGTCAGAGAGAGCACCAAGGCCAGCATGCCCGCACTGGCCAGCATGGACAGCAAGACCGTCAACATCAAGGTCGTCACAAGTCATCGCAGTCTGGCCCGAGGCCGCCCCAGCGTGGCAGGGTGATGGGTGACCCGGATGCTGCGTTCAGTTTTGTAACCTCAGAAACCTTTGACCAAATTGCAGCAGCCGACGATGCTGCGCAGCGTGCACAACAAAGCAAGCTGGTACGGCGCGATCTGACGGCCGATGATGATGCGCCAAAATTACACAAAGTATTGGCCGAGGCTGGTTTGGGCTCGCGCCGCGATATGGAAGAGTTGATCATCGCTGGCCGCGTTTCTGTGAATGGCGAGCCTGCCCATATCGGGCAGCGCATTCTGCCTACCGATCAAGTACGTATCAACGGCAAGCCAGTACAACGAAAGATCAGCACCAAGCCGCCTCGCGTGCTGATTTATCACAAGCCGGCGGGTGAGATTGTCAGCACCAGCGACCCCGAGGGTCGCGCAAGCGTGTTTGATCGTCTGCCGTCCATCAAGATCGGAAAATGGCTTGCAGTAGGCCGACTCGATTTCAATACCGAGGGTTTATTGCTGTTCACGACCTCGGGCGATCTTGCCAACAAGTTGATGCATCCGCGCTATGGCATTGAGCGTGAATATGCGGTGCGTACTCTTGGCGAGTTGGAAGAAGGTATGCGCCAGAAGTTACTCTCGGGTGTTGAACTCGATGATGGTCTCGCCAGCTTTAACAGGGTCGCCGACGGTGGTGGTGAGGGTGTCAACAAGTGGTATCGAGTCACGATTTCTGAAGGTCGTAACCGCGAGGTACGCCGTATGTTCGAGGCGATTGGATTGACCGTATCGCGCCTGATTCGTACGCGCTACGGTGCGATGAGTCTTCCGAGCAGCTTGAAGCGAGGCCGTTGGGAAGAGCTTGATGAGCATGCTGTGCGCGGCTTGATGGCCGCCAATGGTTTGGAGCGCGGCAAGCCAGTACAAAAAGGCAAGGGCAGGCCTCACGGCCCACGCGATGGCAATGTGGCTCACGGCCCACGCGACGGCAATGTCGCACACGGCAATACGGGTTTCGGCAACAAGCGTCCGCAAAAACCACGTCAACCTGACCCATTACAAACTGCGCTCGGCTTCCCTACCACCGGGCAAGCTGGCCGAGGGCAGCGCCGAGGCAACGGCAATCCCAATGGCAATGCATCCGGCCAATGGGGCGCAGACCGTTTTGGGGTGGGCTCCGGCATGGGGCAGCGCCGCCGCCGCGGCTGAAATTCCATTTTTGACAAGCGCTTTTTGCGTTGCAGCGCGCTGGTGGTTCGAATATAATCAGGGACTTACTTGAACCGGAGCCCGCGCTCCGGTCATTTCTTCCCGGCTCGCATTGCGAATACTTGGGTCGAAACACAAAAAGATGGGCTGTTGCCCATTTTTTTTTTGACGAATCGATCAGCATCATCGATCAAAAATTTTCGCGGGCTTTGGGCACGTCGTTGGCCCGCTGTGCAGGGAGTGGAGTGTGTTGCTTTACCCGCTGGTCGAGAAGACCGTCACCGGATTGGGCTACGAGCTAGTCGATATGGAGCAGGCTGCGCGCGGACTGCTGCGCGTGTTCATCGACACCTTGCCGGATCAGGCTCGGCCGGTCACTGTCGAGGATTGTGAGACGGTCACGCACCAGTTACTGCATGTATTGACGGTTGAGAACGTGAACTACGAGCGTCTCGAGGTGTCTTCGCCGGGACTGGATCGGCCTTTGAAGAAGCTGACGGATTACGCGCGTTTCGCAGGTCAGGAGGCGGTGGTGAAGTTGCGGATGGCAATGCCAGGGGCAGCCAACCGCAAATCGTTTCAAGGTGTCTTACATGCGCCCGAGGGCGAGACCTTGAAACTCGAGTTTGAAGGAACAGAAGGGCCGGCGATGTTGGAGTTTTCGCTGGCAGAAGTGGACAAGGCACGCTTGGTGCCGCATGTGGATTTCAGGAGCCGTAAATGAGTCGCGAAATTTTGTTGCTGGTCGATGCACTCGCGCGTGAGAAAAACGTCGACAAGGAAGTCGTGTTTGGTGCGCTGGAACAGGCATTGGCACAGGCTACGCGCAAACGCTACGAGGGCGAGGTCGATATTCGCGTTGCCGTTGATCGCGACACTGGCGAGTTCGAGTCTTTCCGTCGCTGGCATGTGGTGCCAGACGAGGCAGGCCTGCAGCTGCCTGACCAAGAGATTTTGTTATTCGAAGCAAAAGAGCAGATCGACGACATCGAGGTCGACGACTACATTGAGGAGCCGATCGAGTCGGTCGAGTTTGGTCGTCGCTTTGCGCAGGATACCAAACAGGTGGTGCTGCAGCGTATTCGTGATGCCGAGCGCGAGCAAATCCTGGCTGATTTTTTGGCGCGTGGTGATGCGCTGGTGACAGGCTCCATCAAGCGTATGGAGCGTGGTGATGCAATCGTCGAGTCCGGCAAAATTGAGGCACGCTTGCCGCGTGATCAGATGATCCCGAAAGAAAACCTGCGTATCGGTGATCGTGTGCGTGCCTACATCTTGCGCATCGACCGCAACGCACGCGGGCCGCAAGTCATTCTGTCGCGCACCGCTCCCGAGTTCATCATGAAGCTGTTCGAGCTTGAGGTACCTGAGATCGAGCAAGGACTGCTGCAAATCAAATCAGCTGCGCGTGACTCGGGCGTACGCGCCAAGATCGCGGTGTATACCGAAGACAAGCGTATTGATCCGATTGGCACCTGCGTAGGTATGCGTGGTTCGCGTGTACAGAGCGTAACCGGTGAGTTGGGTGGCGAGCGCGTCGATATCGTGCTGTGGTCGGATGACCCAGCGCAATTTGTGATTGGTGCATTGGCACCGGCGAATGTCTCTTCGATCGTGGTGGATGAAGAGAAACATGCGATGGATGTGGTGGTCGATGAAGAAAACCTGGCTATCGCGATTGGTCGCGGTGGTCAAAATGTGCGTCTGGCCAGTGAGCTGACCGGCTGGCAAATCAACATCATGACCGCAGAGGAATCAGCTGACAAAGTTGCTTCTGAAACCGCTGTCATCCGCGGCTTGTTCATGGACAAGTTGGACGTCGACGAAGAAGTTGCCGACATCCTCGCGCAAGAGGGCTTCTCGACCTTGGAAGAAATCGCTTACGTACCGATCCAGGAAATGCTCGAGATTGAAGCGTTCGACGAAGACACTGTCAACGAGTTACGCACCCGCGCACGTGACGCGCTGGTGACCGAAGCGATTGCCTCCGAAGAAGGACTTGAGGGCATGGAAGATGCGCTGGTCAATCTCGAGGGCATGGATCGCGTCACGGCGGGCAAGCTCGGTTTGGCCGGTGTGAAAACCATCGAACAGTTTTCCAATTTGGCGTACGACGAATTCGGTGCAATTCTTGCACTGCCAACCGATCGTGCCCGCGAATTGATTGAAGGTGAGTTCAAGGATGTCACCGACGAAGAGATGCGGCTGATCGATGCGAAATATGACGATCGTGCAAAAGCGTTGCAGGCGCATGTATGGGGACTTGCCGAGAGCAAGTAAGCAGACCGTAGCCCCCCGGATAAGCGTCACAAGAAAAGAGGATTGAATGGCGAGTAACAACGTAGCCCAGTTTGCCACCGAGCTGAAAATGCCAGCAGATTTGCTGCTCAAGCAGCTGCGCGATGCTGGTGTCGAAAAGCAATCGACCGAGGATGCATTGTCTAAAGAAGATAAGGACAAGCTGCTCGGTCATTTGCGCAAGGTCCATGGCGCCACCGGTGACGGCGAGAAGAAGAAGATTACGCTGACGCGCAAAGAGACCACAGAAATCAAACAGGCCGACTCCAGCGGCAAGTCGCGCACGATTCAAGTTGAGGTTCGCAAGAAGCGCACGTTCGTCAAGCGCGATGAGGTCGCGCCAGCGGCGCCACCTGCACCGGTGATCGATGAAGCCGAGCAGGAACACCGTAGTGAAGAGTCACGCCGCCAATCCGAGCTGATCGCGCGTCAGGAAGCCGAGCTGCGCGAGAAACAGCAGCAACTTGAGCGTCTGGAGGCTGAGCGAATCGCCGCACAGGCGAGCGAGGCCGAACAGCGTCAGGAAGCCGTCGCTGCGGGCGAAGAGGCAAAGGCCGAACTGGCCCAGCGCGAGAAAGAGGCATCAGACAGAGTCGCCGCCGCAGAGGAAGCACGTAAAGCGGTTGCCGATGAAGTAGCGCAGATCAAAGCGATGATGTCGCAGCCGCGCAAGGTCATCAAAGCACCAGAACCGCCGCCAGCAGCAGCGCGTGCTGAAGGTACGCTACGTCGCCCTGCTACTACGCCGGCCAAACCAGGTGAGAAGCCTGCCGACAAGAAGCCTGGTGAAAAGAAATCGATCAAGTCGGCCAATGTATCTTCGACCTGGCAAGACGAGAAAAAGCGTACCGGTGGCCTGAAAACGCGTGGCTCACCAACAGGTGGCCGAGATGGCTGGCGCGCCGGTCCGCGTGGTCGTCGCCAATCGCAGCAAGATGATCGCGAATCGAATTTCCAGCAGCCGACTGAGGCCATCGTTCGCGAAGTACATGTGCCGGAAACCATTACCGTTGCTGAACTCGCGCACAAAATGGCAGTCAAGGCGGCCGAGGTTATCAAGCAGCTGATGAAGCTTGGTCAGATGGTCACCATCAACCAGGTACTTGATCAAGAGACCGCGATGATCGTGGTTGAAGAAATGGGCCACGTTGCGCATGCAGCCAAGCTGGATGATCCGGAAGCGCTGCTGGATGTCGGAGCTGTGACGGTTGATGCCGAGTTGCTGCCACGCGCGCCAGTGGTTACGGTGATGGGTCACGTCGATCATGGCAAGACCTCGCTGCTCGACTACATTCGTCGCGCTAAAGTGGCTGCAGGCGAAGCGGGTGGGATTACCCAGCACATTGGTGCTTACCATGTCGAGACACCACGCGGCATGATTACCTTCCTCGATACGCCGGGTCACGAAGCGTTTACCGCCATGCGTGCACGCGGCGCGAAAGCAACCGATATCGTCATTCTGGTGGTTGCTGCCGACGACGGTGTGATGCCTCAGACCAAAGAGGCGATTGCACACGCACGTGCAGCAGGCGTGCCATTGGTGGTGGCGATCAACAAGATCGACAAGCCAGGCGCCAACGCAGAGCGTGTGACGCAAGAGTTGATTACCGAGCAGGTGGTGCCAGAAGCCTATGGTGGAGATTCACCTTTCATTCCGGTATCCGCCAAGACGGGCGAAGGTATTGACACCTTGCTTGAAAACGTCTTGCTGCAAGCTGAGGTGCTGGAGTTGACGGCGCCGGTTGAGGCGCCTGCCAAGGGGCTTGTTATTGAAGCCAAGCTCGACAAAGGTCGTGGTCCGGTGGCGACCATCATGGTTCAGAGCGGCACGCTAAAGCGCGGCGATATCATCCTTGCGGGTTCGTCTTATGGCCGTGTGCGTGCCATGTTGGATGAGAACGGTAAGCCGATCAATGAAGCTGGCCCATCCATTCCAGTTGAGATTCAAGGTTTGACCGAAGTCCCAGCCGCTGGTGAAGAGGCAATGGTGTTGGCGGATGAGCGCAAGGCACGTGAGATTGCGCTGTTCAGGCAGGGTAAGTACCGCGACGTCAAACTGGCCAAGCAGCAGGCTGCGAAACTCGAGAATATGTTCGAGCAGATGGTCGAGGGTGAAGTCAAGAATCTGGCGCTGATTATCAAAGCCGATGTGCAGGGTTCGCAAGAAGCACTGGTCGCTTCATTGCAAAAACTTTCGACGACCGAGGTGCGAGTACAAGTGGTGCATGCTGCAGTGGGTGGTATCAGTGAATCCGATGTCAACCTCGCGTTAGCCTCCAAAGCTGTCATCATCGGCTTCAATGTGCGTGCAGATGCTTCAGCGCGTAAGCTGGCCGAAACCTCAGGTATTGATATCCGCTACTACAACATCATTTACGACGTGATCGACGAGATCAAGGCGGCGATGGGTGGCATGCTGACACCAGAGAAGCGCGAACTGGCGCTTGGCTTGGTCGAGATTCGTCAGGTATTCCATGTCAGCAAAGTGGGTGCGATCGCAGGTTGCTATGTGCTGGATGGCATGGTGAAGCGAGGCTCACATGTTCGACTGCTGCGTGACAACGTCGTGATCTGGACCGGTGAACTCGACTCGCTCAAGCGCTTCAAAGATGACGTCAAAGAGGTGAAGTCAGGCTTCGAGTGCGGTTTGTCGCTGAAGAACTTTAATGACATCAAAGAAGGCGATCAGCTCGAGGTCTTTGAGGTCCAGGAAGTCGCTCGTACCCTGCAGTAAGCAACCAATCGACCCCGGCCTACGCCGGGGTGACGATGGTGAGATTGTGCAGTACTCAAGCGTCGTGCGGCACACAGAGTGTCATGCGGCACTCAGAGCGTCATACCGGTGTAGGCCGGTATCCACAGTGCTTCGTTCCAGTGAGCCTCGCTCGGGCGTCCTTAATTTCTCTTAGCCTCAATGGCCAAACACAGCAAATCTATCCCCGGCCGCAGCCAGCGGGTCGCCGACCAGATCCAGAAAGATGTGGCCGAGCTAATCGCCATGGAGGTAAAAGACCCGCGAGTCGGCATGGTGACGCTGACCGAGGTACAACTTACCCCCGACTACGCGCATGCGAAAATTTTCTTCACCACCCTGATCGATGATCCGGCAGCGGTAAAAAAAACCTTGGATGGTTTGCGTAAAGCTGCGGGTTTTCTTCGTGCGCAGCTTGGACGTCGTTTGCATATCCACACACTCCCGGAGCTGCACTTTGTGCATGACACAGCGCCGTCGCGTGGTGCGGCACTCTCCAAGCTGATCGACGAGGCGAATGCGAACCGCGCCAAAGACGCTGACGAATAACCCGTCCTCAATCAATTTTCTTATGACACAGCCGGAAAAACGCAAACGCGTGCCGGTGCATGGCGTTCTCCTACTCGACAAGCCTGTGGGCATGAGTAGTACTCAGGCACTTGCAAAAGCAAAATGGCTGCTGAATGCGCAGAAGGCGGGTCACACCGGTACGCTCGATCCCTTTGCCACCGGTTTGCTGCCGTTGTGCTTTGGTGAGGCGACCAAGTTCGCGCAGGATCTGCTTGATGCCGACAAGACCTATGAGACGGTGGTCCATCTCGGCATTACGACCAGTACCGGCGATACCGAAGGCGAAGTGCTGGAGCGCAGGCCAGTCGATGTCACGCTCACGCAGATCGAATCCGTCCTGGAGAAATTTCGCGGCCCGATCAGTCAGGTGCCGCCGATGCATTCGGCATTGAAGCGCGACGGTAAGCCACTCTACGAATATGCTCGTGCCGGCATTACGCTAGAACGCGAAGCGCGCAGTGTCACCATCCACAAACTCGAACTGCTGGCTTACGACGCGCCAATGCTGCGGCTTCGTGTCGCTTGCAGCAAGGGAACCTACATTCGTGTACTCGGAGAGGATATCGGCGCTGCGTTAGTTTGCGGCGCCCACTTGTCCGCACTGCGTCGAGTAGAGATCGGTGCGCTGGATATTTCGAGTGCGCTGACCCTCGATCAGCTTGCTGAGCACCCCGCCGCTGAGCGAAATAGCTGCCTGCAGCCGGTTGACAGTTTGCTATCAAGCTTCCCGGCACTGGTATTGGACGATGTTCTGGCGAACCGATTTCGGCAGGGGCAGCGAATCTCGCTCGACCGCGCTGGCGTGGCTGCACCCTGTGAATCGGGTCGGGTTCGTGTCTACCAAGCACCGCACCGTCTGCTCGGTACGGCGCTGCTCACGGATGGCGATATTGTGGCGCCCGAGCGTTTACTGGCGGATATTGCAAGCCATTGAAATTTCAAGGAGTTTTGCCAGTCGCTAGTGCTTGGCGTGATAAAATGCCGGGTTTCCCTTTTGCTGTTCACTACGCTCCCCACTCATGACCACTGCTCAACGCGCACTGCGCAACATCGCCATCATTGCCCACGTCGATCACGGCAAAACCACGCTGGTTGATCAATTACTCCGGCAGTCCGGCACCTTCCGTGAAAATCAGCAGGTAGACACCCGCGTGATGGACTCGAACGATCTCGAGAAAGAGCGCGGCATCACCATCCTCGCGAAAAACTGCGCGGTCGAATACGAAGGCACCCACGTCAACATCGTCGATACCCCTGGCCACGCCGACTTTGGCGGTGAAGTCGAGCGGGTGCTGTCGATGGTCGACTCTGTGCTGCTGCTGGTGGATGCGGTTGAAGGCCCAATGCCGCAGACACGCTTCGTGACTCGTAAAGCGCTGGCTTTAGGCCTCAAGCCTATCGTCGTTGTGAACAAGATCGACCGCCCGGGCGCACGTCCGGAATGGGTGATCAACGCCACCTTCGAACTATTTGACAAACTTGGCGCGACAGAAGAGCAGCTCGACTTCCCTGTCGTCTTTGCATCCGCGCTGAACGGCTACGCGAGTCTCGACTCGGAAGTGCGCGAAGGCGACATGAAGCCCCTGTTCGATGCCATCCTGAAGCACGTTCCCGTGCGTGATGATGACTACGACGGTCCTCTGCAGCTGCAAATATCGTCGCTCGATTATTCGTCCTATGTCGGCAAGATCGGCATCGGCCGCATCAGCCGTGGCCGTGTGAAGGCGCTGCAGGACGTGCTGATCCTGAATGGCCCGGACTCCACTCCGATCAAAGGCCGCATCAACCAGGTACTGAAATTCAAGGGCCTGGAGCGCGAAATCGTGCCAGAGGCGATGGCAGGCGACATCGTGCTGATCAATGGTATCGAAGACATCGGCATCGGATCGACCGTGTGCGCAGTCGACACGCCGGATGCGCTACCGATGCTCACCGTCGATGAGCCAACACTGACCATGAATTTCATGGTCAACACCTCACCACTCGCTGGTCGCGAAGGAAAATTCGTTACCAGCCGCCAGCTACGCGAGCGCCTCGAGCGTGAGCTAAAGGCGAACGTGGCCCTTCGCGTTGCACCGACAGATGACGATACGATTTTCGAAGTATCGGGTCGTGGCGAATTGCACCTGACCATCCTGCTCGAGAACATGCGCCGCGAAGGCTTCGAGCTGGCCGTGTCGCGTCCGCGTGTGGTTTACAAGATGGTCGATGGCGTGCGTCACGAGCCGTTCGAGAACCTGACTGTCGACGTCGAAGAGGCGCATCAGGGCGGCGTCATGGAAGAGCTAGGCCGTCGCCGTGGTGACCTGCAGGACATGCAGCCAGACGGTAAGGGACGTGTGCGTCTCGAGTACCGCATTCCGGCGCGCGGACTGATCGGTTTCCAGGGCGAGTTCATGACACTCACGCGCGGTACCGGCCTGATGAGTCACGTGTTTGATGTATATGGCCCGGTGGATCCGAACAAAGGCGAACTCGCCGGTCGTCGTAACGGCGTGCTGATATCGCAGGATGACGGTGCTGCCGTTGCCTACGCATTGTGGAAGCTGCAAGATCGCGGTCGTATGTTCGTCAGCCACAATGACCCCGTGTACGAGGGTATGATCATCGGCATCCATTCGCGCGACAATGATCTGGTGGTTAATCCGATCAAGGGCAAGCAGCTGACCAACGTGCGTGCCTCGGGTACCGATGAAGCTGTTCGACTAGTGCCGCCGATCGAACTGTCTCTGGAATATGCGGTTGAGTTCATCGAAGATGATGAGCTGGTTGAGATCACACCGAAAAGTATTCGTCTGCGCAAGCGCTTCCTGAAAGA
>JAIXQV010000107.1 GCA_027485535.1 Oxalobacteraceae bacterium
AGTCGCATGATCCGCATACCGAGCGGCTGATTGAATCGGTTGCCTTTCTGGCAGCGCGCGTTCGGCGTGATATCGACTCGGATTTTCCGCAGGTAGCCAGCGCGCTACTGGAAAACCTCTACCCTTCGCTATTGGCGCCGCTGCCCTCCATGACGGTGGTACAGATGTCGCTCGGCGCAGCGCAGGGTAAGGTGACTGCTGGGCTGCGCGTACCGCGTCACACTGCCCTGGTCGCCAACGCTGACAACGGCGAAGAGGTACGCTTTCGTACCGCATGGGACAGCACGCTATGGCCGTTGCATATCGCTGATGCAAAAGTCGATGATGAGGGCTATATCGCCCTGCTGATCAAGGCAGATGAAGGTAGCTCGCTCGACGAATTAGAGCTCGATACGCTGCGTATTCATCTCGCCGGTGATGCCGCTACCGTCGCCACATTGTATGAGTGCATGGCGGTACGCCTGAAAGACATGACCATCGCAGATGCGTCTGGCACGACAGTCGCTCGCTTGCCAGCTAAGCGGTGTCAGCGGGTCGGTTTCGATGCCGGGCACGCCGTGCTACCGCAAGCACCGGGCGCGCATCCGGCATACGGGATGCTGCAAGAGTATTTTGCATTTCCGGCGAAATTTCATTTCTTCGACATTCATGGTTTACGTGCACTCAAGCTCAGCGGTCAGCAGTTCAGCTTGCGGCTGGATGTCGGCGCCGCATCGCGCAAGCTGCGCACGCTGAATACCGATCACTTCCGACTGGGCTGTACGGTTGCGGTTAATCTTTTCCCGCGCACTTCGGAGCCGATTCAGATCGATCACACGCAACATGAGGTGATGCTGGTGGGTGATCGCGCGCGCGAAGCCTCAACCGAGATTCATTCTATCCAGCAGGTCACCGCTTCCGAGCCCGGCTCGGATCAACCGCTACAGCTGCGTCACATCGCTGCCATGCAGAGTGGCGAGGCTGTTGATGATGTGTTCTGGGTCGCACGGCGCGAGCGTAGCCTGCGTGGTGACATTACCGGTACCGACTTGTACCTGTCCTTTGTCGACCGACGCCAAGAGCGACGTGCGCCCTCTGCCATTGTGTATGCCAACACGTTGTGCACCAACCGTGGCTTGGCTGAGCAAGTCACGCCGCAAACTCTGCTGATCGGCGAAGGTGTCTCAAATGGTTTGCAAATCCGCTGCGTCAGCGAGCCCTCGCGCCAGCGTATGCCGCCGCTCGGCAGTGACACCTTGTGGCGACTGGTGGCGCTACTCAACCTTCAGCATCAGTCCTTGATCAATGCCGAACAGGGTCGTGATCACCTACGTGAATTGCTCTCGCTGTTTAGCTCGGAACAGCAACGCGACCTGGAGCAGATTCGCGGTATTCAACGACTGAGTGCGCGCGCGGTAACGCGACAAATCGGTGCCGAGGCTTGGCGGGGTGTGTGCCGAGGTACGGGCGTGCGACTGGAGATTGATCCAGATGCGTTTGTCGGTAGCTCATCGGTGCTGTTCTCTGCCGTCTTAGCGCATTTCTTTGCGCTGTACACCACGGTCAATTCATTCGTCGAGCTGGGTATTTGGCGTGGTGATGAATGTCTGGTGCAATGGCCGCCCATGAGTGGCACGCAGGAGCTGCTCTAAATGAGCGCGCGTGACGCTGACATGCAGCTGATCCCTGCCCTGCTCGAGCAGCCGCAGGGCTTTGATCTGTTTCAGGCCATCAGCCTGCTCGAGCGCGCCGGCATGGCGGATGGTCACGCTGCCCTAGGCACCGACCACGGTACTGAAGCAGTTCGGCTATCGAGTCATATCTCGCTCGACTTTGATCCCAGCGATGTCCGTGATGCAGGCCGCGGCGCTGTCACTGGTGAGCCATTTACACTGCGCACGCCAGTACTCTCACTTCTAGGTCAAGCGGGGCCGATGCCCGCCGCGTTTACCGAGATGGTGATCGCGCGTAATGCCGTCAGAGATTTTGCGACAGCAGAATTTCTGGATATCTTCCATCACCGTTTGCTGTCGTTGTTCTACCTCGGCCGTAAACGTCACCGTCCCTCGGTCGGTGGTGATGCCAACAGTGCCAGCGTTGGCAGCGCAACGCGACGCTTATGCGGCAGTACCGAGCAAATTCCGCGTGATGCCGGCCGGTGGCTACGTCACGCAGGTTTGCTGGCAGGCGCGCCGCGTTCAATGGCGTCGCTGTGTACCTTGCTGGAAGATCGTTTCCAGATTGCGTTTCGTAGCGAGCAATTTGTCGGCCGCTGGATACCGCTTGAGTCAGATGATCTCACTCATCTGGGCGATACAGCGCGCGCACCGGTACTCGGACAAACCGCGCTACTGGGCAGACAGGCATGGGATCAGTCGGCAGCGATTCGTCTGCACGCCCATGATTTACCCATGACACGCGTGATGCAGCTGCTACCCGGTGGTGAACAGCATGAAGCGCTCAAGGCCACGGTACGTGACTTCATGCCATCGGCACTCACTGTTGAAGTCTTATTGACACCGACGACCGAATCCGTCACTGCGGCATCACTGAGTAGCACTGGCCGCCCGCGTCTGGGTTGGAATGCCTGGGTCTCGGAGCGCAGCGCGCGTGATACCGCCGCTTCTGCCGCGTCCACCGAAACGCCGCCGCCGGCGCGTTTCTCATTTGACTGTGCGCATCATGAGCACTGATCTGCGCACCCTGATACAGCGGCTGGATGATGAAAGCCGCGCCGCCATGGAGCGTGCGGCTGAGTTGTGCGCGCAGCAGACGCATTTCAGTGTCGACCCCGAGCATCTGTTGATCGAGCTGCTACGCGATAAAGATAGCTCGCTGCAAAGGCTGCTCAACCATTTTCAGGTGCCGGTCGCGCGCGCGCAGACGCAGCTACAAGACACACTGGATAAACTCAAGCGTGGTAATGGACGTACGCCGGTATTGTCCGAGCATCTGCCGCGTTTACTCGAAAACGCTTGGGTAATCGCTTCGGTGCAATTGGGCGAGAGCCGTATTGATGCGAGTTGTTTACTCCTCGCTGCGTTGGAATCCGACACCCTGCGTGGCATGCTGTTGGAATCAGCACCCAGCCTGCTGGAGTTACCGCGCGAGCGCTTGCGCCAGCAGTTGCGAAGTTTGTCCGGCTTGGCCGCTGGTGCGAGCGCGACCGTATCGAAGTCGCCAACAGCAGCAGCACAAGGTGAACGCACAAAGACACCGGCACTTGATCAGTACACACTCGATCTCACTGAGCAAGCAAGACAGGGGCAGCTCGATCCAGTGATCGGGCGTGACGAGGAAATCAATCAACTGATCGAGACCCTTCTGCGACGCCGCCAGAACAACCCCATCCTGACCGGTGAAGCCGGTGTCGGTAAAACTGCCGTCGTCGAGGGTTTTGCGCAGCGGGTCGTGAATGGGTCGGTACCGGCACCCTTAAAAGGGATCGCCGTGCGGGCACTCGACCTTGGCTTGCTCCAAGCCGGCGCCGGCATGCGCGGTGAATTCGAGCGACGCCTGAAAGAGGTCATTCTTGAGGTGAAAGCTGCGGTACCCGCGGTCGTGCTGTTTATTGATGAGGCCCATCAGCTGATCGGTGCCGGTGGTAACGAAGGCGTCGGTGATGCCGCCAATCTGCTCAAGCAAACAAAAAAACGTAGAAAGCTGCGCACCATCGCAGCGACCACTTGGTCTGAGTACAAGCAACATATCGAGCGTGACCCTGCGCTGACACGTCGGTTTCAGGTGGTGAAGGTTGCCGAGCCAAGTACCGATACTGCGATCGCGATGCTAGCGTCGATGGTGACTCGCTTGGAAGCGCATCACGGCGTCACCATCACCGAAGGTGCGGTAAAGGATGCGGTGAATTTATCGCACCGCTATCTGCGTGCACGGCAGCTGCCGGATAAAGCGATCAGTCTGCTGGACACTGCCTGCGCGCGCGTGGCGCATGGCATGAGCGCCGTAGCGACGGATATAGCGGACACGGCGGACGCTCCGGATACGGCGAGAAGCACTCGCCTACAAAACACCCATCAAACTCAAGCCTGCGTCGACACCGAGGCAGTCGCCAACGTACTGTCGAGCTGGACCGGCATACCGCTCGGTCGCATGCTAGCCGATGAGCAGCGTACCGTGCTTGAGCTGCACAAGCGTCTCCAGGAAAGAATCATCGGCCAGGATGAAGCACTGGAGGTCATCGCGCGTCGTATCCGTAGCCATCGTGCCGGACTAGATGACGAAGCAAAACC
>JAIXQV010000080.1 GCA_027485535.1 Oxalobacteraceae bacterium
ACAGCATCAGTGAATGACACCTCGCCGCTGACACTCAGCGGCAGGCCGTGCAGGTAGCGAAAAATCGACGGCGTCAGTATGTAGCGGCCAACGACGCCGATATTCGAAGGCGCATGACGGGGTGTGGGTTTGTTGATGATGCCGTCGAGTTTGAGCAACCGATCTGCGACTGGCCGACCCTCGATGATGTCATAGGCGCTACTTCGTTCAAGGGCGATCGCTTCAGTGCCAAGAATGCTACTTCCGTAGTGTGAATACAGTCGTACCATTTGCTGCATAACCGGTACTTCAGCATCGATCAGATCATCCGCGTATAGGATGGCAAACGGTTCATTCTGGAGTAATCGTTCTGCACATAGCAGCGTATGACCCAAACCCATCGCCTGCGGCTGCCTGACGTAGACGCACTGCACATGGTTGGGCTTGATGCCGCGAATCGCCTGTAGTAAGACCGCTTGCTGACGGGCTTCTAATTCGGCTTCCAGTTCAAGGGATGAATCGAAATGATCTTCGATAACCCGTTTATTTCGACTGGTGACAAAGATCAACTCGCTAATACCTGCCGCTATAGCTTCTTCCACCGCGAACTGGATCAGTGGTTTGTCGACGATTGGCAGCATTTCCTCGGGGCTGGCCTTGGTAGCAGGCAGGAAGCGCGTACCCATCCCCGCCACCGGGAATACCGCCTTACTAATTTTTCGCATGAGTATTCTGCAAAGGGGAAAGAGACTCGTGCAGCGATAAGGCGCTCACCGTGAGCATTGCCGCGAGCAGATCGACGCACCAGTCAAGTAGCGATGCGTTACGGTAGGGTAGAGCGGCTTGTATTCCCTCATCGATCAGCCCCAGCACAGCAATCATGACGATCGTGAGGATGATGCGTTGCCGTCGCGGTGCAATCCAGATACGAAAGCAGATCATGCTAAAGCCAGCGTAGGCAAGCAGATGTAGCGACTTATCACCAAAACGCTCAGATAGCCTATCGGCCTGACCGGGTAAGGAACCAAGCAAGATCATCATCGAGAACAAGATCAGCAATACGGCGAGATAGCGTAAGCGAATAGACATCAGTATGCGTTTTGGCTGGTCCAGCCTTTGAAAGCGGTCCAAAGAATAATTTTTAAATCCATCCAGAACGACCAGTGCTGGATGTAGTACAGATCAAACTGAACGCGGTGTGCCATTTTTTCGTCTGTATCAGTCTCACCGCGGTGGCCGTTAATCTGCGCCCAGCCGGTAATACCCGGCTTGACGCGGTGACGTTGCATATACATAGCGAGCTTGTCTTTGTACAACTCATTGTGCGGAAGTGCGTGAGGACGCGGCCCGACCACCGACATGTCACCCATTAGTACATTAAGAAACTGCGGTAGCTCGTCCAGACTGGTGCGGCGCAAGAAGCGACCTACCGTCGTAATTCGTGGATCATCACGCGTGGCTTGAGTGACGCGATCTACCTCTTGGTGAACTCGCATGCTACGGAATTTGAGTACCTGGAAACGTTGTCCGTTTAGCCCCAGACGCGGTTGCCGGAACAGGATAGGACCGGGCGAATCGATACGGATCGCCAGTGCAATCGCAATGAACAGTGGCGATAGCAGTATCAGCACCAGCGCTGCGAATACCCGATCGAAGATATCTTTTAGGATCCCGGGTGTACCGGTGCTGGCAGGATGGTTCAATTCCACCACCGGCATGCCGAGAAACTCTACGGTACGGTGAGTCAGGATACTGGCCGCAGTGATATCAGGTACCCAGCGGAGATCGACCAGCGTATTGCCCAGTAAGGCTTGCAGACGCCGTAACTGGTCGGTCTCTGCGAGTGGTAGCGTTATCCATACCTCATGGGCTTGGTGCCGGTCAACGGCAGCAGGTATATCGTCGAGCGCAGGCAGCGCTTCAACCGGTGAGTCCAGCGCTATGCTGCAGTCACCCGTATAGGCAGCGACAACCTGATAGCCGGTCCAGCGTTGTACGCGTGCGCGCTGGTGTAACTCGCGCCCGGTACTACCGTAGCCGACAATGATGACGCGCTTGCTATTGATGCCGCATTGCCGTAGCCCAGAGAGCACGCCGTAGAGTACCCAGCGATACATCAAGAAACCACAAAGCGTAAAAACGAACCAAGCAAACAGCCAATTGATGGAGAGCTCGCCGAGTTGCCGGATCATGAAGCCAAACACCGCGCCAGCAAGTAGTACCACCAGGATCGCGAGCAGAGCATTACCGGCCATCAGAATCAATGACCTACCGCGCCACGATGAGTACAGCGCAAACTGGGGAAATACGATCACTGCCAGCGTACAGCAGAAATAGAGGACGGCTGTATGGGTTGCACTCATCACATCGGACCCAGAGGAAAAGAAAATCGCATCAGCGATGACACCCATTACATAGAGAAGCAGTACATCAGTGAAGCGTACGACAGACTCCAGCCGTGTCGCATTGCGAGCGATCAGGTCAACCATATGAGGTTCTTGTCTCGGAATTGTTATCGGCTGACGATTGCAGCGTGCACTCGTTAGCTTTTCGACGCGATTCGAGCGCTCAGTATTTTGGAAGTGCCGTAGATTGGGCCGCGTCAATAGGGATGCCGAGCTAAGGACCGGCCGCTACCTACGTTATGATTCGTGCGATGAACCAGAATGATTCAATCAATGAACGAGAAAGTATCTGAACACTCCAGCCTGTACCAGCAGATTGGCGGCGACGAAAAACTGCACGAGTTAGTCGATCGGTTTTACGATTTGATGGATCTTGAGCCGCAGTTTGCGGCGCTGCGGGCGATGCATCCGCCATCACTAGAAGGGTCGCGTGACAAGCTTTACCGATTTTTGTCAGGGTGGAGCGGTGGTCCTGATCTGTATACGGAAAAGTACGGCCCCGCTTTTTTGCGTGCGCGTCATTTGCCATTCCCGATCGGCGCTAAGGAGCGCGATGAGTGGCTTACCTGCATGCTGCTAGCGATGCGCGATCTGGGCTACGACGAAAAAAAAGAAGACCTCTTGCTGGAGGCCTTCTTTGGAACGGCTGATTGGATGAAAAATAAGCCGGGCTAAGTTTATCTGTGGAGGTAGCCGGAGCCTGTGTATGCAGCCACCACGGAGGCGCCCGCCGCCAGACCGGACAGTAGCGATATCACACCCGCTGTATAGCCCAAGGTTTGCACAGCGGAGCGCTCAGGAGGATAAGTTGAAATGCTGGGAAGAACAAAGCTAGTCACCGATAGGCAAAGCAAGCTGATCGAAGCAGCGGTGTAGCAATGTAGGTAGGCCCTCTCAGTATGGGTATCTAACACACCTCCATCGTTATTCACCTGTGAGTTTTCCTCTACTGATTCTGTAGTAGGCTGGCTCATCCGTTCGGCAGCTTCAGCTGCTGCATCTCGAGCGTCCAAATCAAACAAGCTAGTATTTTCAAGCTCTACACTAGGAAGCAATACGATTACCTCTTCCGATCTGGTGTCTTCGATGTTGTCCGCGCTATTGCCTAAATTTCTGACACCTTCTGCCCAATCGAAGGAGGGGCTATCGGATTCATTAGTAGCAGTAGGTGGCTGCAGGGATTGATACGAGTGTTTTGGAAGATTAGGTCGATGCGCGGCGCTGGTTGCAGTAGCCATAGTATGTAGTGTGCTAAAGATTATTGAAATGAGGCGGCAATCGCCTTTGTGAAAAGAGCCCAGTTTCAGGTGAGGCCCTGATGCCCGACGCACTATGTGAGATCGTTACACTTTTGGTTCCAGATCACCGCAGCAGCTCATCGAGCTTTTTCTGTGCCATTTCCATCAATGTTCGCTTGTCGAAATCGCCATAGCTGAGATCGATCGCCTTGTGTAGGAACGGTTTTGCTTCTTCCGGTTTGCCGATCGCAATCAGACACTCGGCTAGTCGATATGCTGCTGCAGCATGCTCGGGGTCGACATCAAGTGATAGCGCATACATCAAAGCGGCTGAGTCAAACTGTTTGAGCCGCTGCAGACAAGCGCCGGTTATGAACGAGTAACGACTATCGGTAGGTTGATGCAGGGTGAGCTGGAAGGCGATGGGTAGCGCGTGCTGAAATTCGCCCTGATCGCAGAGCTCATGCGCAACTTTGTAAAGAGCCGCGTAACCCTCATCTGTAATTCCGCGCAATTCTCCAAGGGTATAGCCTTGGTCCAGATACTCGCGACTTTCCTCGATGATTTGCTCGATATGCTGTAGGCCTTCAGCAAGTTGAGTCACGATGCCAGCTACCTCAGGGTTAGCAGGCGGGTGAATATAGGTGCTATTCATCGGTGATCACCTTTGGATGAGCAAGAACTTTTCATTGGACACCCTTGGTATCGGTTGGATTACAAGGGTATCCTTTGCAGAATCTGGCGAGAGAGACGTAAGAAAAAGAATCTCACCGCCCTTTTTGGTAGAGTTGATAAGTTATTATGCCGGCAAGAAATGCTGAAAGCTGTGTAAGGCTCACCAAGGCGGTATTCGCTTGGACGGAGAAGCGGTCCGAGTCCGATAGTGCGCTTGATTT
Source organism: Oxalobacteraceae bacterium (assembly GCA_027485535.1). Lineage (GTDB taxonomy): Bacteria > Pseudomonadota > Gammaproteobacteria > Burkholderiales > Burkholderiaceae_D > Pernthalerella. The sequence continues at coordinate 4,519 of JAIXQV010000080.1, forward strand.
TCCAATGTTATGAACAGAGTAGGTTGTAATTCCGATGGTGGCTATCGTAGTAAGGGTGCATAAACCGGTTAATTTGTAAGGAATGTTTTTCACAGTATCTAAGCATGCTTGCCCCCGTTGGCGTATGTGCGGTAAACGCGACATCCAATCGGAGTGACCTCCGGTCATTTGATCTGCTGCTGTGGTTACCGCGGGGTTTATGCTGCTCCCGGAGGTTGGTAGATGTTGACCCGCTAAATCAATATCGATCGATTCGCTGGATTCATCAGTGACATCACTGTCGGTGTCAGCATTTCTTATTCCCGCATTCCAACTGGATGCAGGTAGGCTGTCGTCACAGCCGGCTGGTTGTTGTTCTGCTGGGTTTAGCGGCGGATTTCCTGTAACGACGCTTGGTGAAGCAGTTATATTGGATGAATGATCGCTATATGCTTGCATAATGAAAAATCACTCCATTTGTGGGGTTGGCGAAAAGAGGCGAATGGCACTTGCAGAGATTGCTTGCTGATCCGGTGATTGGATCGGCAAGTGCGTGATCTAGGTATTCATCTGATCAATTTGGTTCCGGGCCAACACTGAGCAGCACTGCGTGTCTCAGCCAACACAGAGGGGCAGCTACTGCCCTGATCGGATCAGAGCAGACCCGAGAACGGAATAGTG
>JAIXQV010000257.1 GCA_027485535.1 Oxalobacteraceae bacterium
ACCATTGCGAAAGTCGGAATTATAGTTGAGATGAGCTTCCCTAACTTTGTTGCGCTGATACCTGCGGCAGGTGCGGGAACGCGCATGGGTGAGGCCACGCCCAAGCAGTATTTGCCCATCGCTGGCAAGCCCATGTTGCAGCATGTGATGGATACCTTCTGCGCGGCGCCACTGATTGACCAAGTGGTGGTGGTGGTCAGCGCTGAAGACGACTATATCGACCAACTGACTCTGCCGCCGCGCTGTCAGGTCTTGCGATGTGGCGGCGTTACCCGTCAACAATCAGTCACCAACGGCTTGCTTGCGCTTGCCGGGCAGCTCGATGCCGATGATTGGGTGCTGGTGCATGATGCTGCTCGCCCCGGGCTCACGGTCGCGCTGATTGAGAAGTTGATCGCTTTTGTGCGCGATGATGCGGTCGGTGGGCTGCTTGCCATGCCCGTGGTGGACACCATCAAGCACAGTGATGGTCACGGTAGATCGCAGCGCACGGTGGCGCGAGATTTGTTATGGGCGGCGCAAACACCGCAAATGTTTCGCTATCAACTCCTGCTGGATGCCTTGCAACGCGCCGTCAATATCACCGACGAGGCGAGTGCTATTGAGGCGCTGGGCCTGCAGCCGAAACTGGTCGAGGGCAGCGTCCGTAATTTCAAGGTCACGTTACCGGAAGACGTGCTGCTGGCCGAACTTCATCTGAAAGGACACGCATGAGCATGCCGCCCTATCGTATCGGGCAGGGATATGACTGCCACGCGCTGGTGCCGAGTCGGCCACTCATTATTGGTGGCGTGAAAATCCCCCATCCAACCGGCTTGCTTGGTCATTCTGATGCGGATGTTTTGCTGCACTCGATTACCGATGCGCTACTGGGTGCTGCCGGGCTCGGTGATATCGGTCAGCATTTTCCCGATACCGATCCGGCGTTCAAGGGCGCAGATTCGCGCCAACTGCTGCGCGCCGCAGCGCAGCGTGTGGCCGAGTCTGGTTATTCGATTGGCAATATCGACGCCACGATTATTGCGCAGGCGCCCAAAATGGCGCCGCACTTGCCGGCCATGGTGGCTCACATCGCCGCTGACCTCGGTCTGCAGACTTCGCAGGTCAATTTAAAGGCAAAAACCAATGAGCGCCTAGGTTGGGAGGGGCGCGAAGAGGGGATCGCCGCACAAGCGCTGGCACTCCTGGTCCGCGAGTGATAATAGTTCTCATCTAGCGCTCGCTCAATAGTCATAGCTTTTGGCAATCGCCCGCATTGAATAAGACAATTTGAGGTTTGCCTCCCGCACCGCCACAATCTGCCCAAGAAAATTTGACGAAGTAGTCGGTTTTCTTTCGCGGTCGTGCGCTACAGCAGTACCTAAAGATGGCCGCGCACTCAAGATATAAACCCCACCAAGGAGATGCAAATGTCCAAGCTGAAAGGCTCGAAGACCGAAGCCAACCTGAAAGAGGCGTTCGCAGGTGAATCGCAAGCGAACCGTCGTTATCTGTACTTCGCGAACAAGGCTGATATTGAAGGCCAAAACGATGTTGCAGCGCTGTTCCGTTCGACCGCTGAAGGCGAGACCGGTCATGCACACGGCCACCTCGAGTATCTGGAGCAGTGCGGTGACCCAGCAACGGGTCTGCCAATCGGTTCCGCACGTCAAAACCTGATGGCAGCTGTCGCTGGCGAGACCCACGAGTACACCGACATGTACCCAGGCATGGCGAAAACCGCGCGTGACGAGGGCTTCGAGGAGATCGCTGACTGGTTCGAGACTCTGGCTAAGGCCGAGCGTTCACACGCTAACCGCTACCAGAAGGCCCTTGACCAACTGGTCGACTAAGTGCTAGCTCGTTAAGCTATCGCGCTACCCGATTTCGGCTCTGTGACGCGTTTCGTATTTCACATACGGCCGCACCCTCGGATCGGAATCGGGTCGCTCGTTAAGCTACTCAGGCGTGCATAAGTTGCGCCTGACCTTCCCCCACAAAAAATAAATTAAAGGACCTCGCCATGGCCCGTGAAGGCAATCTCGAGGCGCCGACCCGGCATCCGCTGGATTGGCTAAGCGACGACTTCTATAACGAAGAGTCCCTCAATCAGGAACTGGAACGCGTTTTTGACATCTGCCACGGCTGCCGCCGTTGTGTGTCGTTGTGCGCATCGTTCCCCACGCTGTTCGACTTGGTTGACGAGTCAGACACGATGGAAGTCGATGGTGTCGCCAAGTCCGACTACATGAAGGTCGTGGACCAGTGCTATCTGTGCGACTTGTGCTACATGACCAAGTGTCCGTACACCCCACCGCATGAGTGGAACCTTGATTTCCCGCACCTGATGCTGCGTGCCAAAGCGGTCAAGTACAAAAAAGGCGAGGTCTCTACGCGCGACAAGTTTTTGTCGGATACCGACGGTCTTGGCAAATTCGCCGGCATTCCCATCGTCACCCAGACCGTGAATGCGGTGAACAAAACCAAGCCAGTGCGTGCGTTGATGGAAAACGTATTGGGTGTCGATAAAGACGCATGGTTGCCCCAGTTCGCGACCACCAAGTTCCGTAGTAATGCCGCGAAGTCCAAGCAGCACCCAGTAAAAGATGGCACGAAAACGCCCGGTAAGGTTGCGATCTACTCGACCTGCTACGTGAACTACAACGAACCAGGTATCGGCCATGATCTGCTCGCTATTCTCGAGCACAACGAGATCCCTTATGTGATGGTCGAGAAAGAAGCTTGCTGCGGCATGCCAAAACTCGAGCAGGGCGATCTGCAGGGTGTGGCCGAGAAGAAGGCGATCAATATTCCGCAGCTAGCGAAGCTGGCGAAAGAAGGCTATGCGATTTTGACGCCGGTGCCGTCATGCACGCTGATGTACAAGCAAGAGCTGCCACTGATGTTCCCTGACTGTGCAGACACGCAGCTAGTCAAGGCAGCAATGTGGGATCCCTTCGAGTACTTCGTGGCGCGTAATCGCGATGGTTTGCTGAAGACCGAATTCAATCACGCACTTGGTAACGTGTCGTATCACATCCCGTGTCATTCACGGGTGCAAAACGTCGGCCGTAAAACTGCCGACATGCTGCAGATGATTCCGGATACCAAGATTAATGTGGTGGAGCGTTGCTCCGGTCACGCAGGTACCTATGGCGTGAAAAAGGAATACCACCAGATGTCGCTGAAAATTGGCAAGCCAGTATTCAAGTCGATGGCCAGTGAGGCGCCGGACTATATTTCATCCGACTGCCAACTCGCCGGTCATCACATCGAGCAAGGAATGGAAGTTAACGGCCTAAAGCCGGCAGAAATGGCGCATCCGCTATCGCTGCTGCGCAAGGCTTACGGAATTTGAACGGAGGATTACCATGATTATTTCACGTGATAGCTTAATGAGCTTAGAGGTTTACTCCAAGAAGCGCCCGGAGTTTCGTCAACAGGTCATCGGGCATAAAAAGCTGCGTACCGTTCATCTGGGTAACCACGTCACGCTGTTGTTTGAAGATGAGATGACGCTGCGCTACCAGGTGCAGGAGATGCTGCGCATCGAGAAGATTTTCGAGGACGAGGGCATTCAGTCCGAACTCGACACCTACAATGCGCTATGCCCGGACGGTAGCAACTTCAAAGCCACCATGCTGATCGAGTATCAGAACGTGAGCGACCGTAAAGCGGCGCTGGCGAAGTTGATTGGCATTGAAGACCGTTTGTTCGTTCAGGTCGAGGGTCAGCCGCGCGTTTACGCAATCGCGGATGAGGATCTTGATCGCGAAAACGAAGAAAAAACTTCGGCAGTACATTTCGTGCGCTTTGAACTCACCCCAGACATGTCGGCCGCACTCAAGGGCGGCGCTCAGATGATGGTGGGTTGCGATCACCCGAACTATCCAGTGCACCTGGAAGAACTGCCACAGGAAACGCTGGCGGCATTGCTGAAAGACTTGGCTTGATATTTTTCGCTTAGGCGGATTTCAGCCAGATACGAACCGCGAGGCCACCCCCCTCGCGGTTTTTTATTTCCAGTTGTCCGCGATGTCGTTGAACCACACGATCAACAATCGCAAGCCCGAGCCCGGCACCGTTGGCTTGGCTACGCGCCGTATCCATCCGCGTGAAGGGGCGTAGCAGGTAAGGGATTTGTGGATCCGGTATGCCATTGCCGTGGTCGGCAACTTCAATCAGGATGTCTGATTGATCTTTGCGCAGATTGATCTCGACTTGCGCACGACGGCTCTCAGGCGATTTGCCGTATCTGCGCGCGTTCTCGATCAGGTTATTCAAGGCGCGCGCAAGCTCGACAGCATTGCCGTGTACGCGCAGCCCCTCACTGATATGAGATTGCAGCTCAAGGTCTGGCGCGCGCTGGGCTTCCTGAATCAGTTGTTGCACCAGAGCAGAGAGATCAAGATTGGCATGCGTGCTCGGCTCTGCCGGCCGAGCGTAGTCCAGAAACTGCGCGATGATGGACTCCATCTGCGACAGATCGGATTGCA
>JAIXQV010000109.1 GCA_027485535.1 Oxalobacteraceae bacterium
GCACTAATAAAAGCTGGATCGTACGCACCTCGGGCGCACCAACGAGTTGCCCGGACAGCACGCCGCCTGCTGCGTCATAACGCAGGCTTGCCGACAACCCGAGCGCTGCAGCGGCTTGATCACGACGCAAGTCCTGATTGATCGCTTTGCCCTGTTTGTAATAGTCGTCAACCACCAAGGCATCGGCGCCCGAGAAAGAAATCCACATCGTGATGAAACCTGCCACCAGCACAGCGAATGGACCTGCCATCAATAACCAGGGCCAACGGTGGCGGTACCAAGGCAGTGCTGCTTCATTCGCAGTTGATTCTGTACGCATGAGTCGTGTCCTTAGCGCGGTACAAAAAATACCGCTTTCTCTTTGACTTCAATCGCCGGATCGTCAATCGTCGTCAGTGTGAAATAAATTTTGTTGGACCCCTTCTCACCCTGCCCTTCATTCGTTCGAACCGACACTGGCACTGCACGCGACTCAGCACTTGAGAGCGCGACCTCATCGCTACCCTGAATATGAATACTCGGTATTCCTTCGACCGTTAGCTTGTAGCGGTGCGGCGCCTCATCGGTATTCATGATTTGCAGGCGGTAGACATTCTCGATCATGCCATCCTCGACTTCACGACCGAGCGAGCCGCGGTCTCGAATGACATCCATCTTGAGCGGGGTTCGGGTGAGTAGCGTGCCAAAGAAGACCACCACAATCACCAACAAAATAGCGCTGTAGATCAGCACGCGTGGCCGGAACGCATGTTGCAAAATTTGCGCCGACGTCCAGCGATACTTCATCGCGTGATCGGTCCAAAAGCGCACCAAGCCTCGCGGCGCGCCAATCTTGTCCATCACCCTATTACAAGCATCAACGCAAGCACCACAGCCGATGCATTCGTACTGCAGACCGTTACGAATATCGATACCAGTCGGGCACACCTGTACACACATGGAGCAATCAATGCAGGCCCCGAATGACGTGTTCGCTGCCGTGTCCGATTTGCTGCGCGCACCACGCGGCTCGCCGCGCTCTTGGTCGTAGGTGATGATCAGCGAGTCTTTATCAAACATCGCGCTCTGAAAACGGGCGTAGGGGCACATGTACTTGCAGACCTGCTCACGCATCCAGCCTGCATTGCCGTAGGTTGCAAACCCATAGAACAAGACCCAGAACCATTCCCAAGGCCCAAGCGAGAGCGTGAGGATTTCTTGCGAGAGAATTCGGATCGGCGTGAAGTAGCCGACGAAGGTATAGCCGGTCCAAAGCGCAAAAGAAATCCACACCAAATGCTTCGTGGTTTTGCGGGCAAACTTCATGACCGACATCGGCTGCCGGTCAAGCCGCATGCGGGTACTGCGATCACCCTCGATCTTGCGCTCGAACCACATGAAGATTTCGGTGTAAACAGTTTGCGGGCAAGCAAAGCCACACCAAACCCGACCAAAAATCGCCGTGAACAAAAACAGCGAGTAAGCACAAATAATCAGCAGCGCGGCCAGATAGATAAAGTCTTGCGGCCAAAGCACGATGCCGAAAACATAAAATTTTCGTGCAGCCAGATCGAATAGCACGGCCTGACGACCGTTCCACTGAAGCCAGGGGAACCCATAAAAGACCAGCTGCGTCAGCCACACAAAAAACCAGCGAAGGCTGGCATACCTACCTTGAATCTCGCGCGGGTAAATCTCCTGCCGCGCTTGATACATGTGGATGACGGCGACGTCTGATGACGGATTTTCCATCAGTTATTCCAAACCCGGAAAGAATCGATATCTTTTATGCAGCTGTGATTCATTCAAATTTCGCCACTCCGGCAAAGGCCGGCGTCCCGTAAGGTCACCAAACTAGACGCCGGCCTTCCCCGGCATGACGAATCAATTCGCATTTGCCAGTACATCGACGATGTTCTTCCCAACACCGCCGTTGGCCTAGGCAGGCAGCAGCTACTTTGCCGTCACTGCGTTACTTTGATTATTTGACAGTCCCCACACATAAGCCGCAAGCAGGTGCACCTTCGCCTCGCCCAGAAAATCAGCGAACGCAGGCATCACATTATTGCGGCCAAGTCGAATCGTTTCCGTGATGGTCGCGACACTACCACCGTATAACCAGGTCTTGTCGGTCAGGTTCGGCGCGCCCATCGCCGTCATGCCCCTGCCGTCGGCGCCATGACACGCGGCGCACGCCGCAAACTTCTCGCGACCTGCAGAGGCCTTGATCGAATCATGTGCTGATCCGGATAAGGAGAGCACGTAATGCGCAACCGACTCAATATCCTTTTCCGAGCCAACTGCTGCACCCATCGGTGGCATCTGCCCGTGTCGGCCATTCAGAATCGAGAGCTTGATGGTCTCTGGTTCTCCACCATACAACCAGTCGCGATCGGCTAAATTCGGAAAGCCTTTATTGCCGCGCGCATCCGAGCCGTGGCATTGCGCGCAGTACGTCAGGAATAAGCGCTCTCCCATGGCGTTCGCTTTGCTATCTGCTGCTAGCGCTTTCAGATCGGTTGCTTTGTATTTCTCGAACATCGGACCGACCTCAGCCTCGGCCAGCTTGACCTCTTCCTGATACTGCCCGGCCGAGCGCCAGCCGAGCTTGCCCGCGAAACTACCGAAGCCCGGATACAGCACCAGGTAGATCACAGCAAATACGATGGTGATATAGAACAACCACATCCACCAACGCGGCATCGGATTATTGAATTCTTCGAGGCCATCGTAAACGTGACCCGTGGTCTCAACCTTGCCATCCTTCGGCACAGTGACTTGCACCTTGGACTGCGACCACAGCAATACCGCACAGCCTATGATCGATAACGCAACCAAAATCGCGATATAGATACTCCAAAAATCATTAATAAAGTCAGCCATGAGTCGGCTCCTGCTTGCGATTGTCGGGTTCTTCATCCGCGAAAGGCAACATCGCGGCTTCGTCAAAGTCTTGCTTGCGATGAGCAACAAATGCCCAATAGACGATGCCGATAAAAGTCAGCAGACTGACCAATGTCATCACGCTGCGCACATCAGATAGCCAGGTAGCGAAGTCCATGTTTACCTCCGTGCCTTGATTTGTATGCCCAGCCCTTGCAAGTAAGCGATTAGGGCATCTTGCTCTGTCTTGCCCTCCAGCGCCTTAGGTGCCGCGGCAATCTCTTCCTCGGTATACCCGTCACCGAGCCGCTGCAAGGCTCTGAGCTTGGGCACAATCGATTGTGGTTCGAGCACGGTACTGGCCAACCAGGGATAGCCGGGCATATTCGACTCCGGCACCACATCGCGTGGGTTATTCAGGTGCGCGCGGTGCCATTCATCGGAGTAACGACCACCAACGCGTGCTAAATCAGGCCCGGTCCGTTTTGAGCCCCACTGAAATGGGCGATCAAATACAAACTCGCCTGCTACCGAGTAGTGGCCGTAGCGCTCGGTCTCAGCACGGAAGGGCCGGATCATTTGCGAGTGGCAGTTGTAACAGCCCTCACGAACATAGATATCGCGACCAGCGAGTCGTAGCGGGCTGTAGTGGGTGAGCCCAGCCACCGGCTCGGTGGTGGACTTCTGAAAGAACAGCGGCACGATCTCCACCAGACCACCCACACTCACCACCAGCAGCACCAGCGCGATCAGCAGCCACGGTTTGCGTTCGATTACATCATGTGTCAGTTTCATCGATCTCTCCCTCGTTTACGCGTGCGCGCCGAGTAAAGGAATTCGGGTATCCGCCGGCTTGCTGTCTAGCACCGTCTTGAAGGTGTTGTAGGCCATCATCAACATGCCCGCGAGATAGAGCAGGCCACCCACCATACGAACTACGTAGTAGGGGAAAGTGGCTTTCACGCTCTCGACGAATGAATAGGTCAATGTGCCGTCGGCATTCACCGCACGCCACATCAGGCCTTGCATCACGCCAGCGATCCACATCGCTGCGATGTACAGCACGATGCCGATAGTCGCAGTCCAGAAATGCACCTCGATCAGTCGCATGCTCCACATTTCCTTTTTGCCGGACAGACGAGGCAACAGGTAGTAGATCGAACCCATCGAGATCAGACCAACCCAGCCGAGCGCACCCGAGTGCACATGACCGACGGTCCAGTCGGTGTAGTGCGAGAGCGCGTTGACGGTTTTAATCGACATCATCGGACCCTCGAAGGTCGACATGCCGTAGAACGAGAGCGACACAATCAAGAACTTCAGGATCGGATCGTTACGCAGTTTGTGCCATGCGCCAGACAAAGTCATGATGCCGTTGATCATGCCGCCCCAACTCGGCGCCAACAGAATCAGTGAGAACACCATGCCGAGTGATTGCGTCCAATCCGGTAGTGCGGTGTAGTGCAGATGGTGTGGGCCAGCCCACATGTAGGTGAAGATCAGCGCCCAGAAATGTACGATCGACAATCGATACGAGTACACCGGTCGCTCGGCCTGCTTCGGTATGAAGTAGTACATCATGCCGAGGAAGCCGGCGGTCAGGAAAAAGCCTACCGCGTTATGACCGTACCACCACTGAATCATGGCGTCTTGTACGCCGGTGTATGCGGAGTACGATTTGGTCAGCGACGCCGGCATCGCGGCCGAGTTCACGATATGCAGTAGCGCGACGGTCAAGATGAACGCACCGTAGAACCAGTTGGCGACGTAGATATGCGAGACCTTGCGTTTCATCAGCGTGCCAAAGAACACCACGGCATACGACACCCAAACCAAGGCAATCAGAATATCGATCGGCCATTCCAGCTCGGCGTATTCCTTGCCGCTGGTGAAGCCCATCGGCAGCGTGATAGCGGCCAGCACAATCACCAATTGCCAGCCCCAGAAGGTGAAACTCGCTAGTGCATCTGAAAACAAGCGGACCTGAGAGGTACGCTGAACCACGTAGTAGGAAGTGGCAAACAAGGCCGAGCCGCCAAACGCAAAAATCACGGCATTGGTGTGTAGTGGCCGCAGCCGGCCATAGGTCAGCCAAGGGATATCGAAATTCAGCGCAGGGAACGCGAGCTGAGCGGCGATGATGACCCCTACCAGCATACCCACCACGCCCCACACCACCGTCATGATCGCGAACTGCTTGACCACGCGGTAGTTGTAGTTTTGTGCTGTGTCCACGGGAAC
>JAIXQV010000192.1 GCA_027485535.1 Oxalobacteraceae bacterium
AGTGCCACGCAGTTTGCTCGCCAATGTACTTCGCCAAGTCGCGCGCTGGCCAAACAGCCGGATTCAGCAGCACTGCGCGGCAACCAGTGGCCTCGGCGATTGCAGTCGCGTAGAACCCGCCGAGCGACGAACCGACCACTGCAAAAGTATCAGCAGACTGATCGCTGACCAACTGGCTCGCTAATGCAAAAGCTTCACGCGGCGAGGGCGGCAGCTGTGGACAGATAAATCGCTCTGGCTCACCGCGCTGTTCGAAATACTGCTGCAAGCGGCGCGCCTTGAACGATGCCAGCGAGGAGCGAAACCCGTGAAGGTAGAGCAGCGAACGCAACTACTTCGTGGCGCCAAGCGCATCAAGCAGTTTCTGGTGCACGCCACCAAACCCACCGTTACTCATCACGAGCACTGAGTCACCCGGCTGCGCAGCCGCGACGACTGCTGTCACTAATGCCGACAAATCATCAAAGACCTCAGCACGCTCACCTAGCGGTGCCAGTGCTGCGCCTAAATCCCAGCCGAGTGCTTCTTTACCCTCGCCCTTCGCGCCATAACCAAACACCAGATCAGCCTCGGCCAGACTACCCGGCAGCGCTTCTTTCATCGTGCCCAGCTTCATGGTGTTCGAGCGCGGCTCCAGGACGGCAAGAATACGCGCATTGCCGATCTTACGGCGCAGGCCACCGACGGTAGTCGCGATCGCAGTCGGATGATGCGCGAAGTCATCGATCACAGAAACGCCGTTGACAACACCGCGCGTCTCCATGCGACGCTTCACGTTTTCAAAAGACGCGAGCGATACGATCGCCTGCGAGGGTGGCACGCCAACATGGCGCGCGGCGGCGATCGCGGCGATCGCATTCCAACGATTATGGGTTCCGGTCAGAGACCAACGCAACGCACCAACACGCTCGCCCTGATGAATAATGTCAAAGCGCTCCTCGCCATGTTCGATCATTTCCCAGCCCTGATCGGCATTGAACCATTCGACCTCGCTCCAGCAACCACGATCAATCACCCGCCGCAAGGCGGCCTCGCCACCATTCACGAGTAGTCGTCCGCTGGAAGGAATCGTGCGGACCAGATGGTGGAACTGCGTCTCAATCGCTGCCAGATCCGGAAAAATATCAGCGTGGTCGTATTCGAGATTGTTCAAGATGGCGGTGCGCGGGCGGTAGTGTACAAACTTGCTGCGCTTATCGAAAAACGCAGTGTCGTACTCATCGGCTTCGATAACGAAGAAGGAGGCACCGTCACCACCCGCACCGCCTAGACGCGCCGAGATACCGAAATTCATGGGCACACCGCCAATCAAAAAACCGGGCTGATAGCCCGCATCTTCCAATATCCATGCCAGCATGGACGCGGTAGTTGTCTTACCGTGCGTACCTGCGACGGCCAGCACCCATTTATCGCGCAGGATATGCTCGCCCATCCACTGCGGCCCTGAGATATACGGCAGGCCGCGATTCATGATGGCTTCCATCAGGGGGTTGCCGCGCGAGACCACGTTACCAATGACATACATATCGGGCTGCAAGCTCATCTGATGCGGGCCGAAACCCTCAATCAGCTCAATACCCTGCGCACGCAGCTGCGTGCTCATTGGGGGGTAGACATTGGCATCGCAACCTGTCACCTTGTACCCAGCTTCTTTGGCCAGCGCTGCAAGACCACCCATGAAGGTGCCACAGATGCCGAGAATGTGAATGTGCATATAAAATCTGAGTCGCGTTGTCGCGTAATGAATGTGCGATTTTACCCGACCGGCTGCTCCCCCATTTCATGGGTACACCAGAATTTGCAGCTTCTGCAGCTGGCGCAAGCGACACGCCCCTGCTTAACTCAACATCAGGCTTTCATGGCTATCCATACCCCGAGTGATGCAGAGCATTTACGCGCAGAGATTGCTGCTGCTGCCGCGCGCATGATTGCCGAAGACGGCGCCGACTATGCCAGCGCCAAGCGCAAGGCGGCGAAATTGATCATCGGTCATCAAAAAATACGCGGCGATGTGCTGCCCGACAATGCGCAAGTCGAGGCCCAGGTGCGCGAGTACCAAGCCTTGTTTTTTGGTGAGTCACAGCCGCAGAGGCTGCGAGAGCTGCGGCTGATCGCAGTCGAGCTGATGGAAAGACTGTCAGATTTCTCGCCCTGGCTTACCGGCGCGGTGCTGAATGGCACCGCGGGCGAGCACTCCGATATTCATCTGCTTCTTTTTGCTGATAACAGCAAGGATGTAGCGGTGTTTTTGCTGAACGCGAACATCGACTACGAGGTTTCCGAGTCAAACCATTTTCGTCATCCGGATCGCTATGTCGAGACCCTGTCCTTCTTGTGGAAGCATGAAGGAGTGCATCTCTCCCTGTATGATCCCGACGATCTGCGTGGCGCTGGCCGTAAATTTGTCGAGCGCACCGACCTAGCCGGGCTGCGCGCACTACTGGCCGAGGAGCCTGACACTTGAAGAAAATTACCGTTTTTGTCGTTATCGCCGTCTTATTTACGGCGATTGGTATTTATTTTGGTGCAAAACGCTTTCAGCCCACAGCCCCGGCCGATACCGCTGTCGGCGCGCTGATGCAGGTCTCACTAAAAGACAGCGGCGGCCGTCTGCGCAAAATGTCGGAATGGCAAGGAAAGGTCTTGCTGATCAATTTTTGGGCAACCTGGTGCCCACCCTGCGTCTCGGAGATGCCTGATCTGGTCGCACTACAAAATGATCTGGCCGGCAAAAACCTTCAAGTGGTCGGTATCGGTATCGATTCACCATCTAACATACGCGAATTCGCCGAAAAACACCAAATTACTTATCCACTCCTTCTAGGTGGCCTGGAGGGTAGTGAGTTATCACGGCAGTTCGGAAATGAATCGGGCGGGCTGCCATTCACCATCTTGATCGGCGCCGACGGCAGCGTCCGTAAAACTTATATGGGCCGACTGGATATGGAAAAAGTCAGGGCAGATCTAGCATCCATGTAGCCTCAGGGAAGGTTTCTTCTTGCCATCCGACGGCATTTTGCAGGAAAATGCTGTCTTCTTCGCCAAATTGCGGCTTTTCGATGGCAAAAAATCTGCTCCTGCTAAACGGACCCAACCTCAATCTGCTCGGTAGTCGCGAGCCCGAGGTCTATGGTTCGACCACGCTGGCCGAGATCGAGCGCGATGCAGTGGCGCAGGCCAAGGCTGGTGGCGCGGTGCTATCGCATTTTCAGAGCAATCATGAAGGCGAACTGATTGACCGCATTCACGCCGCACGCGGCGAGTCGGTCGACACCATCGTGATCAACCCTGGTGGGCTGACCCACACCAGTATCGCGTTGCGAGATGCGCTGGCGGGTGTTGGTATCCCGTTCATCGAAGTACACATCTCGAATATCCACCGGCGTGAAGATTTTCGCCATCACTCTTACCTATCCGAGTTGGCCGCAGGTGTGATCTGTGGCTTCGGTGCCGACGGCTATCGGCACGCCATTGATTACGCATTGCACCGGCTGTAGTCATTTTTAAAAACATTCGGCTTGGCGCGGTGAGCGCGGGGCCGGGACCTATCAACCCAGTCAATAAAACCCATGGATCTCAGAAAACTCAAGACCCTGATTGATTTGGTGGCCGAATCCGATATCTCGGAACTCGAGGTCACCGAAGGTGAGAGCAAGGTGCGCATCGTTA